>NZ_JAVRBF010000106.1:0-16096 GCF_032436805.1 Streptomyces sp. P17
TTTGGCCGGTGCGGCGAGGGTGCGTGCCGGGCGCCGTGGGTGCTGTGCGGGACTTTCAAAACACCCCCTAGTGCCGCCTCGCGGAGCGAGGAGGACGAGGCGGCTGCCTCGGCGATGGTGGCGTCAGGGTACTTGCGCCATGGGCTGCGCTTGACGAAGTGGCTCGTGTCGAGTCCGTAGCCGGCGACCTTCTTCTGGAGTACACGTCGTTTCCCGCCGCTCGCCCTGAGGTCCAGCCGTCGCAGCAGATCTGCCCAGTTGCGGGCTTCAGCGACGGCCTTCGTAAGTCTCTCCTTGCTGTACAAGTCCGAACGCTCTCCCTCCCCTTTGGCCGCCGATTCCCGTGTGTTTCCCATGGTCTTCACCCCTCCGTCTCTCGGTCACCCGTTCGCAGCCTCGTACGGAGTAACGATCCGTTTATCGGACAGTCACGCCCGGAATGCGGAACGGCTCGTACCGGAGGTTCTCGGTACGAGCCGTGGGTGCAGTGAAAGGGGTCGGATCAGATGCCCAGATCCTTGATGATCTTGGCCACGTGGCCCGTCGCTCGGACGTTGTACAGGGCCCGTTCGACCTTGCCCTCCTCGTCCACGACGATCGTGGAGCGGATGACGCCCATGTAGGTCTTGCCGTAGTTCCTCTTCTCGCCGTAGGCGGCGTAGGACTCCGTGACCTTCTTGTCGGGGTCTGCGAGGAGCGTGACCTTCAACGACTCCTTGTCGCGGAACTTCGCCAGCTTTTCGGGGGTGTCGGGGGAGATGCCGATGACGTCGTAACCGGCGCCGGCCAGCACATCCAAGTTGTCCGTGAAGTCGCAGGCCTGCTTCGTGCAGCCGGGGGTCAGGGCCGCCGGGTAGAAGTAGACGATCACCTTGCGGCCCTTGTGGTCCGACAAGGAGATCTCGTTGCCGTCGGCGTCGGGCAGGGTGAAGGCGGGGGCCACGTCCCCGGGCTGGAGTCGCTCGCTCATCTCGCTAGCGTAACCGGGGGTCCTGACAGTGCGGCGGCGTGTGGAACTGACAGACTGTCCGGAACAGCACCATCAGACTTCGGAGGCCGTACGGTGGCGGAAACGTCGGACACCAGAACCCCGGCGCAGATCGAGGCGGACATCAGGCGCCGCCGCGAAGTGCTGGCCGAGACACTCGACGAGATCGGGGTTCGGGTTCACCCGAAGACCATCGTCGGGGATGCCAAGGCCAAGGTTGTCTCCAATGTCGATCACACCCTGGGGCGTGCCTACGTCCAGGTCAACCGGGTCGTCAGTGAGGTCAAGGCGCAGTTCGTGGACGAGGAGGGCGCGCCCCGGCTGGAGCGGGTCGTCCCCGTCGCGCTGCTCGTCGTCGGGGTCGTGGGGCTCTTCGCCGTCGGCACCCGGCGCCGTAAGCGCTGACCCCGGCGGCGTACGGACGCGGTGAAGGCAGGTAGGTTCGAGGCGTGAGCGCCAACAGAAACGACACCACCCATCACGACAAGCTGCCCATCCGGATGCTGCACGACCGTGTGCTCGTGCGGCAGGACACCAGCGAGGGCGAGCGGCGTTCCGGTGGCGGGATCCTGATTCCGGCCACCGCGGCTGTCGGCCGTCGGCTGGCCTGGGCCGAGGTCGTCGCGGTGGGGCAGAACGTACGGACGGTGGAGCCGGGTGACCGGGTCCTGTTCGACCCGGAGGACCGGGCCGAGGTGGAGGTGCGGGGCATCGCCTATGTGCTGATGCGCGAGCGCGATCTGCACGCCGTGGCCGCCGACCGGTTCGAGGGGTCCGAGGACTCGACCGGCCTGTACCTGTAAAAGAACGGCTCAAAGGGGCTGGTGACCATCGTCACCGGCCCCTTTCGGCGTTCCTTTGCTAGCTTTGAAGGTAACCCCGACGAGACGCGCCGTACCGGGACCAAGGAAAAGACGACGCACAGACGTCCGTCCGTCCCTGTTCCGTCTCGGAGGTTTCCCCATGGCCTGGGTTCTGCTCGTCGTCGCCGGTCTGCTCGAAGTCGGCTGGTCGATCGGGATGAAGTACACCGACGGGTTCACCCGCCTGGTGCCCAGCCTGTTCACCGGCGCCGGAATCGTCGCCAGCATGCTGCTGCTGTCGTACGCCGCCCGTTCCCTGCCCATCGGTACCGCGTATGGCGTGTGGGTCGGTATCGGGGCGGCCGGTGCGGCGGTGGTCGGCATGGTGGCGCTCGGTGAGCCGGCGACCGCCGCCCGGATCTTCTTCGTCTGTCTGCTGCTGGTGGCCGTGGTGGGGCTCAAGGCGACCAGCGGGCACTGATCACTCGCTCCGGCGGGTCCAGTACAGCGGGCCCGCCGCGGCGCCGGCATCGGTGCCTCCGGTCGCGTCGCCGCCCGTCGTCGTGTCGCCGGTGGTGCCGCCGTCCGTCGTGGTCCCGCCGTCGGTGGTGGTGCCACCCTCGGTGGTGCCGCCGTCCGTCGTCGTCCCTCCGTCGGTGGTGCTGCCGCCGTCGGCCGTACCGCCGCCGGTCGTCGTGCCGCCCCCGGTGGCCGGGGTACCGCCGGTGGTCGTGTCGCCCGTGGTGCCGCCCGCCGTGGGCGTCTGGCCGCCCGGCGTCGGGCCGCCGCTGGCCGTTCCGCCCGTGGTCGGCTCGTCGGACGGCTCCGCGGGCGGCGTCTGGATGATGTCGGCGCCCTCCTGGACCTCCAGGTCGAAGTCCGTCACCGGCTTGCCCTTGAGGGCCTCCTCGGTGAACTGCGCCCAGATCTCCGCGGGTGCCCCGCCGCCGTTGATGCGCGGCAGGCCCATCACGTTGTACAGCGACTCGTGCTTGGCGGTGACGGGGTCCTGGCCCATCACGGCGACGACGGTGGCGAGTTCGGGGGTGTAGCCGGCGAACCAGGCGGCCTGGTCCTTCTCCGCGGTGCCGGTCTTTCCGGCGGCGGGGCGGCCCGCGGCCTGGGCGGCGGTGGCGGTGCCGTTCTCGACGACGCTCTGCAGGACCGAGGTCGTGGTGTCGGCGGCCTGCCGGCTGACGACCTGCGAGGTCTTGCGCTCGGGCAGGTCGACGACGTCCGCGCCGTCCTTGGTGATCCGCTCGATCATGGTGTACGTGCCGTGCTTGCCGTGGTTGGCGAGCGTGGCGTACGCCTCGGCCATGTCGAGGACGCTGGCGGTGGCCACACCGAGCGCGATGGACGGGGACGGCTCCAGGTCCGGGGTGTCCGCCGGCAGACCGAGACCGATCGCGGTCTGCTCGACCTTGTCGGAGCCGACGTCCACCGCCATCTGCGCGTACACCGAGTTCACGGACTTGTCGGTGGCCTCGCGGACGGTGATGTCGCCGTAGGAGACGTAGTCCTCGTTCTCCGGGGCGTAGGTGCCGGTCCAGCCCTGGACGGGGCGTTCGTTGGTGCCGTCGTAGATCGTGTTCGGGGTGATGAGGCGGCCGTCCTGGGTCGTGGAGGCGTTCTCGACGGCCGAGGTGAACACGAACGGCTTGAAGGTGGAGCCGACCTGGAAGTCGCGGCGCGCGGCGTTGGGGGTGTACTGCTTGACGTAGTCGATGCCGTTGTACATCGCGACGACCTTGCCGCTCTTGGGGTCGATGGCGGCGCCGCCCGCGCGGACGTAGGAGTCGACCTTGCGGGCCTTCGGGTCGAGCTTGTCCATCAGCTTGTCGTTGACGGCGTCGACGAAGGCGTCCTGCTTGTCCTTGTGGAGCGTGGTGGTGATGCGGTAGCCGCCCGCGTCGAGCTCTTCCTTGTCCACGATCTTGTTCTGGACGAGGTAGTCCTTCACGATCTGGACGATGTAACCGCGCTGCCCGGACATGCCGGTGGAGACGGTCGCCTCCTTCGGCATCGGGAACTTCAGGCCCGCCCGCTCGGAGGTGCTGAGCCAGTCCTCCTTGACCATGCCGTCCAGGACGTAGTTCCAACGGGCCTGGGCGGCCGCCTTGTTCTGGGGGTGGGCGACGACGTCGTACTCGCTGGGCGCGTTGAGCAGGGCGGCGAGGTAGGCGCCCTGGGCGGCGGTGAGTTCGGCGGCGTCGACGCCGTAGTAGGCCTGGGCGGCGGCCTGGATGCCGTAGGCGTTGCGGCCGAAGTAGCTGGTGTTGAGGTAGCCCTCAAGGATCTGGTCCTTGGACTCCGTGCGGTCCAGCTTGATCGAGATGAAGAACTCCTTCACCTTGCGGGTGACGGTCTGTTCCTGCGCCAGGTAGTAGTTCTTGACGTACTGCTGGGTGATCGTGGAGCCGGACTGCTTGCCCTTGCCGGTGGCGGTGTTCCAGGCGGCGCGCACCATCGCCGTGGGGTCGATCGCGGACTCTCTGTAGAAGTCCCGGTCCTCGGCGGCCAGTACGGCGTTGCGGGCGTCCTTGGAGATCTGCGCGAGGTCGGCGTTCTCCCGGTTGACCTCGCCGTCGCGGGCGAGCTGGGTGCCGTCGGCGTACAGGAAGACATTGCTCTGCTTGGTGGCGAGCGCGTTGGCCGGCGGGATCTTGACCAGGGAGTAGCCGAGGAAGAACAGGCCGGCCAGGAGCAGCACGCCGATGACGAAGGTGCCGAGCACCATGCGCCAGGTCGGGATCAGCCGGCGCCAGCCGGTGCGCCCTGGCCGCTTGGGCCTCTCGGTCGGCTGGTCTGGCTGCGGCTGCGGCTCGTCGCTCATCTAGTGCACGGACTCCTGTTTCGCGTCGTACGTTCCCGTACGACCTCGTACGCGTTCTGCGCCCCCTGTTGAAGACTCTCGCACCATGCGTTCCGTTCCCGGATCACGGCACGCTTCGGCCGGGGAAAATGCGTGGCGTGCGTCACCACCTGCGCACTAGGCTTCTGCGCTTCGGTGTGCGGCGGGCCGGGGAGGGTGGTGACTGTGGGTTCCGGACGGTTGTACGTGGCCGTCGCGGCGGGGGGATTCCGACGGTACGCGACCTATCGGGCGGCGACCGCCGCCGGGGTGTTCACCAACACGGTCTTCGGGATCATCCTGGTGTACACGTACCTGGCGCTGTGGGACGAGAGACCATACCTCGGGGGGTACGACCAGACACAGGCCGTCACCTATGCGTGGCTGGGCCAGGCCCTGTTCTCGACGCTGGCGATCCAGGGCGGCGGCGCGGAGAAGGACCTGATGGCCCGGATCCGCACGGGGGAGATCGCGGTCGATCTGTACCGCCCCGCCGACCTCCAACTGTGGTGGCTGGCCAGCGATTTGGGCCGTTCGCTGTTCCAGCTGCTGGGGCGCGGGGTGATCCCTTTCGTCTTCGGCGCGCTGTTCTTCTCGATGGCGCTGCCCCGGTCCGTCACCACCTGGGTGGCCTTCCTGGTCGCGGTGGCGCTGGCGATGATCGTCAGCTTCGGGATCCGCTATCTGGCCGCCCTGTTGATGTTCTGGCTCATGGACGACCGGGGCATCGCGCAGACCCTGATGATCGCGGGGGTCTTCTGCTCCGGCATGACCCTCCCGCTGAACGCCTTCCCCGATCCGTTCGGCGACATCGTCCGGACACTGCCCTGGGCGGCGCAGCTCCAGATGCCGGCGGATGTGCTGATGGGGGAGGTCTCGCCCTGGCACGCGTACGGCTTCCAGGCCGCCTGGGCTCTCGTCCTGCTGGCGGCGGGGCGGCTGCTGCAGTCGGCGGCGACGCGGCGGGTGGTGGTGCAGGGTGGCTGAGACCTCCCGGTTGGGCGAGGGCCTGCGTGCCTACCGGCTGATCGCCGGGATGTGGATCCGGTCGCTGCTGACCTACCGCACGTCCTTCGTCTTCACGGTGGTCGGCAATCTGCTGATCACGGGCATGGACTTCGTCGCGATCCTGCTGATGTTCTCGCAGGTCGACTCGCTCGGCGGCTGGACACTGCCCGAGGTCGCCCTGCTGTACGGCCTGTCGGCGACGGCGTTCGGCGTCGCCGATCTGCTGCTCGGTTCGATGGACGTGCTGGGCGGCCGGATCCGCGACGGTTCCTTCGACATCCTGCTGGTGCGGCCCGCGCCGGTGCTCGCCCAGGTCGGCGCGGACCACTTCGCGCTGCGGCGGCTCGGCCGGATCACCCAGGGCGGGCTGGTGCTGGGGTACGCGCTGGTGGCCGTCGAGGTCGACTGGACCGCGGCGAAGGTGCTGCTGGTGCCGGTCATGGTGGTGTGCGGGGCGGTGATCTTCGGGTCGGTGTTCGTGGCCGGGGCGGCCTTCCAGTTCGTGGCGCAGGACGCGGCCGAGGTGCAGAACGCGTTCACCTACGGCGGGGTCACGCTGTTGCAGTATCCGCCGACCGTGTTCGGGACGGATCTGGTGCGCGGGGTGACGTTCGTGCTGCCGCTCGCCTTCGTCAACTGGGTGACGGCCGCTTATGTGTTGGGGCGGCCGTATCCGCTGGGACTGCCGGACGGGGCCGCCTTCGCGCCGCCGGTGGTGGCGGGCGGGTTCTGTGTACTTGCGGGTCTTGCCTGGCGGGCGGGGCTGCGGGCGTACCGGAGTACGGGGAGCTGAGATGTTCATCGAAGTGGACGGGGTCGAGAAGGTCTTCGACGTCCGCCGTAAGACGGGCTTCCTGAAGCGGGAGCGGCGGCAGGTGCGGGCGGTCGACTCGATCTCCTTCACGGTGGCGCGGGGCGAGATGGTGGGGTACATCGGGCCGAACGGCGCGGGCAAGTCGACGACGATCAAGATGCTGACGGGCATCCTGACGCCGAGCGGCGGGCGCCTGCGCGTCGCCGGCATCGACCCGTCGCGCGAGCGCCGACGCCTGGCGCACCGTATCGGCGTGGTCTTCGGCCAGCGCACCACCCTGTGGTGGGACCTGCCGCTGATCGACTCCTACCGCCTGATGCACCGCATGTACCGCATCCCGGACGACCGTTACCGCGAGAACCTCGACCGGTGTGTGGAACTGCTGGAGCTGGGCGGGCTGTTGGAGGTCCCGGTACGGCAGCTCTCGCTCGGGCAGCGGATGCGCGGGGACATCGCGGCGGCCCTGCTGCACGACCCCGAGGTGCTGTACCTGGACGAGCCGACGATCGGCCTGGATGTGATCTCCAAGGCCAAGGTCCGTGGTTTCCTGCGGGAGTTGAACACCGACCGCGGCGCCACGGTCCTGCTGACCACCCACGACCTCCAGGACATCGAGCAGCTCTGCTCACGGGTGATGGTCATCGACCACGGGCGCATGGTCTACGACGGTGCGCTCACCGGGCTGCACGAGGCGGGCGGCAGTGAACGCGTCCTGGTGGTGGACCTGGAGCGGGAGCTCCCGCCGGTCGACGTGGGTCCCGCGGCCCGGGTGGTGAAGGTGGAGGGGCCCCGGCAGTGGCTGGCGTTCCCGGCGGGCGAGCCGGCGGCGGGGCTGGTCTCGCGGATCGCGGCGGAGTATCCGCTGGTGGATCTGTCGGTGCGGGAGCCGGACATCGAGGCGGTGATCGCGCGAATGTACGCCGAGCAGGCCACCGCATAGTGCCGGGCCGCCGGAACTCGTAGGCTGCTGTACATGACCGACGATGTCCCGGAGCTGCGCGCCTCCGACGCCGATCGTGAACGAGTCGCCGAGGTCCTGCGGGACGCCCTGGCGGAGGGGCGGCTCGACATGGAGGAGTTCGAGGAGCGGCTGGACGCGACGTACAAGGCACGGACGTACGGGGAGCTGACGCCGATCACCCGTGACCTGCCGGTGTCGCTCTCCGTGGACCTGGTGAAGGGCCCTGAGCAGAACGGCAGTTGGGCCGCGCGCATCACCGGCGGCGAGGGGTCGTCGACGTGGGGTGTGGCGGTCATGTCCGGCTTCGAGCGCAAGGGCCGCTGGACCGCGCCGCGCCGCTTCAACTCCTTCGCCTTCTGGGGCGGCGGGGAGATCGACCTGCGGGAGGCGAACTTCGCGGACCGCGAGATCGTGATCAACTGCGTGGCGATCATGGGCGGGCTGAATGTGATCGTCCCGCCCGGGGTCGAGGTCGTGGTGCGCGGAATCGGCATCATGGGCGGCTTCGACCAGCGCGAGGAGGGCGTACCGGGGGATCCAGGGGCGCCTCGGGTGATCGTGACCGGGTTCGCCTTCTGGGGCGGGGTCGGGGTGGAACGCAAGGTCACGAGGGCGGAGCGGCAGCGGCTCCGCGAGGACCGGCGCAGGGAGAAGCTGGACCGGAAGCCGGGGCGGCGGGCGCTGGACGGGCATGGGTTCCACCGCCGCGAGGACGACGAGTCCTGACCGGCTGTGGGGCCCTACAGCTCCGCCGGGGCCGAGCCCTTCAGGTCCTTGAGCTCGACGGCGTCCGCCATCCGCTCGTAGCCCCTGTCGCTCGGGTGGAGGTGGTCGCCCGAGTCGTAGTCCCCCTTGAGCTTGCGGGGGTCGTACGGGTCCCGCAGGGCCTCGTCGAAGTCGGCCACCGCGTCGAAGACACGGCCCGCCCTGATCTCGGCGTTGATCTGCCCGCGGACGCCCTCCCGCTCCGCCGTATAGCCTCGATGCCCCCCGAACGGCATCAGTGTCGCGCCGATCACCTTCAGGCCGCGCGCATGGGCCTGGCGGACCATGGTGCGCAGGCCGTCGAGGATCTGGCGGGGGTCGGCGAGCTGCTGGCTGCGCAGGATGTCGTTGACGCCGAGGGCGATCACGACGACCTTGACGTTCGTACGGTCCAGCACGTCCCGCGTGAAGCGGTCGAGACCGCTCGGGTTGTCCGCGGGACGGCCCAGGCCCCCGGTGAGGATCCGGTTGCCGCTGATCCCCTGGTTGACGACGCTGTAGCGGGGCAGGTCCTGCCCGGCCGCGACCGCGGTGCGCAGCCGTTGCGAAAGGACGTCCGTCCAGCGCCGGTTGGCTCCGGAGGTGGACGTGATCCCGTCGGTGAGGGAGTCACCGAGCACCACCACCGTGCCGTCGGCGTCACTGCTCAGCACATCCAGCGCGGTGAGGTAGCGCCAGACCCCCACCTCCTCCGTGTACGCCGACCCGGTCACGTCCTCGGTGCGGTTGCCCTGGGCGACGTAGGAGACCTGGCGTGCGTGCGGGTGGTAGGTGACCGGTCCGGAGCGGGTCGGGGAGTACGTCGTGACCAGCACGTTCGTGTTCGCCGGGACGCTCACGCGCACCGCGTCGCTCATCACCTGCCCGCCCGGCGGGATGACGACCGTGGTGTTGCCGCCGAAGGTGAGCCGCCGCATGGTCTGGGTGACCGCGGCGGCCGTGTCCGACCCGGCGGCCACGGCGAGCGAGGCGTGCGTGATCGTCAGTGGGGACTGGCCGTAGAGATTGGAGAGCGTGATGCGGGCACTCGTACCGCCGATGCCGGTGTGGACGACATTGCGGACCGAGCGGCCCGCCATGCCGTCCGTCTCGGTGCCCGGCTCGGCGGCGGCCGGTGAGGTCGACCAGGCGCCGACCCAGGTGCCGGTGGAGACCGGGGCGGCGGGGTTGCGCGGGGTGTTCCCGCTGGCCAGGGTGTTCTTGCGGCCGCTGCCGTCGTCGGCGGCGACTCCGATGTAGATCGCCGTGGACAGGCCCAGGATCAGGGCGACGATGGCGGAAAGCAGGGCGCGGTGCTTTGTGGGGGACACCCCCACACCCCCGGCGTGACGCCTGGTCATGCGGTGCGGTCTCCTCGGGCGCGGGGAGCCCGAGGCTCCGATGTGATCACCTCATGATGCGTCATGAGGGTGGGGGGAGTTGAACAGACCCCCCATTGGGCCGTGGAGTTCCCCAGTGTGCTCCCCCCACCGGACAGACGCCGGGAACTCTCGCTTCGTTCCAGGAGTCGGTCAGGAAGGGACAATGTGTACGGGGACCGTGAACGGGTGGAGCGGATGGAACGATCGAAAACGGGCGAATCAGAGTCTTCGGATCTTTCGGGCGTGGATGAGCATGCCCGGCGGGAGGCGCCGGCCAATCCTGCCGGCGTCCCCGCCTCGGCCGTCCGTGCGATGACGACCTTCAGCGCCGCCGACGAGGAGAAGCAGCGCGGCGTACGCCGGATGAAGCTCACCGCGACCGGCATGCTGCTCTTCGTGGCGCTGGTGTACGTCCTGGCCAAGTGGGCGTCGAACGAGGGCGCGGGCGCCTGGGCGGGCTATGTCGCCGCCGCCGCCGAGGCCGGCATGGTCGGCGCGCTGGCCGACTGGTTCGCGGTCACCGCCCTGTTCCGCCACCCCCTCGGCATCCCCATCCCGCACACCGCGATCATCCCCACCAAGAAGGATCAGCTCGGCGTCTCGCTGGGCGAGTTCGTCGGCGAGAACTTCCTCTCCGAGGACGTCGTACGGCAGCGGCTGCGGGTCGTCGGCATCGGCAGCCGGCTCGGCGCCTGGCTGGCCGAACCCGAGCACGCCGACCGCGTGACGGCGGAGCTGTCGGCCGCGCTGCGCGGTGCGCTGACCGTGCTGCGGGACTCGGACGTGCAGGCGGTGGTCGGCGAGGCGATCACCCGGCGGGCCGACGCGCAGGAGATCGGGCCCGGCATCGGCAAGATGCTGGAGAAGGTGGTGGCCGACGGCGGCCACAAGCGGGTCGTCGACCTCGTCGTCTCCCGGGCGCACGACTGGCTGGTCCTGCACGACGAGCAGGTCATGGACGCCGTCCAGGGCGGGGCGCCCGGCTGGACCCCGCGCTTCGTCGACAAGCGGGTCGGGGAGCGCGTCTACAAGGAGCTGCTGCGCTTCGTCACCGAGATGCGCGACATGCCCTCCCACCCGGCCCGCGGCGCCCTCGACCGCTTCCTCACCGACTTCGCCTCCGACCTCCAGTCCGACACCGACACCCGCGCGCGCGTCGAGCGGCTCAAGGGCGAGGTGCTCGGCCGTGGCGAGGTGCAGGACCTGATCGCGTCCGCATGGACGGCCGTACGATCCATGATCGTCTCGGCGGCGGAGGACGAGCGCAGCGAGCTGCGGCTGCGGGTACGGGCGTCACTGTTGTCGCTGGGTGCCCGGATGGCCGTAGAGCCGAAGCTGCAGGGCAAGGTCGACAGCTGGGTGGAGGGCGCGGCGGTGTACGTCGTCACGACCTACCGCAAGGAGATCACCTCCCTGATCACGGACACCGTTGCGGGCTGGGACGCCGAGCACACAACCCGGAAGATCGAGGCGCACATCGGCCGTGACCTGCAGTTCATCCGGATCAACGGCACGGTGGTGGGCTCGCTGGCCGGACTGGTGATCTACACCGTGTCGCGGGCACTGGGGGCGTAGGCCCCCGCGGGGCGGGGCACTCGGGACGGGTTCCGCGCGTCCTCGCGCGCAACGACCTCGTCCGGAGGGAGCCGTGCCCATGACAGCAGCCGCGCCCGCGCCCGTGCCCGCCGAGACCGGCACCGTCACCACCGCCGTACCGGCCCGCCTGGACCGGCTGCCGTGGTCGCGGTGGCACTGGATGATCGTGATCGGCCTGGGCACCGTCTGGATCCTCGACGGCCTGGAAGTGACCATCGTCGGCAATGTCGCCGGACGCCTCGCCGAGGAGGGCAGCGGCCTCGACATCACCTCCGCCCAGGTCACCGGCCTGGCCGCCGCGCTGTACGTGGCCGGCGCCTGCTCCGGCGCCCTCTTCTTCGGCCGCCTGACCGACCGCTACGGCCGCAAAAAGCTCTTCATGGCCACGCTCGCCGTCTACCTCGCGGCGACCGCGCTGACCGCCCTGTCCTTCGAGTCCTGGTGGTTCTTCCTCTTCCGGTTCCTCACCGGCTTCGGCATCGGCGGCGAGTACGCGGCCATCAACTCGGCGATCGACGAGCTGATCCCCTCCCTGTACCGCGGCCGAGTCGACCTGATCATCAACGGCAGCTACTGGCTGGGCGCGGTCGGCGGAGCCCTGCTCTCCATCGTGATGCTGGACACCGCGATCTTCCCCAAGGACCTCGGCTGGCGGCTCAGCTTCGCCCTCGGCGTCGTCCTCGGCCTGGTCATCCTCCTCGTCCGCCGGCATGTCCCGGAGAGCCCCCGCTGGCAGTTCATCCACGGCCGGGGCGAGGACGCGGAGGAGCTGGTGACCGAGGTGGAGCGCGGGATCGAACGGGAGAAGGGCGAGCCGCTGCCGCCCGCACGCGGCGAGATCACCATCCGGCAGCGCAGGAGCATCGGCTTCGGCCTGATCGCCCGTACGGTCTTCGCCCACTACCCGCGCCGCGCCTTCCTCGGCCTGTCCCTCTTCATCGGCCAGGCGTTCCTCTACAACGCCATCACCTTCGGCTTCGGCGCCATCCTGACGACCTTCTACGACGTCCCGCCCGGCCGCACCGGCTACTACTTCGCCGTCATCGCGGCCGGCAACTTCCTCGGCCCGCTGCTGCTCGGCAAGCTCTTCGACACGGTCGGCCGACGCGTCATGATCAGCTCGACGTATCTGCTCTCCGGCCTGCTGCTGTTCGGCACGGCCTGGCTCTTCGACCGCGGTTCGCTGAGCGCGACGACCCTGACGGCGTGCTGGTGCGCGGTCCTCTTCTTCGCCTCGGCGGGCGCGTCGAGCGCGTATCTCACGGTCTCCGAGGTCTTCCCGATGGAGACACGCGCGATGGCCATCGCCTTCTTCTACGCCCTCGGCACCGCCGCCGGTGGCATCAGCGGGCCGCTGATCTTCGCGGACCTGACGGAGTCGGGCGTGGTCGCGGACACGGTGCTGGCCTTCCAGATCGGCGCCGGGCTGATGTGCGCGGCGGGGCTGGTGGCGGCGTTCCTCGCGGTGCACGCGGAGCGGCGGTCGCTGGAGGACATCGCGCGGCCGCTGACGGCGGTGACGCCTAGGACGGCGCCTGTGCCGTAGGTCACAACCGCCCGTGTCACAGGGCGGCGGGCCGTTCCGTCATAGGGGTGAAAGCACCCGACGACGGCAGAGGAGCCAGTCATGGAAGCCCGCCTCAACCTCTTCGAGAACCCGGTCCTGGCCAAGGTCTTCCGGCACATCAACTCCGCGGCCAAGGCGGTGTCGGACTCGGCGCTGCCCAACTCCACGATGGAGCTGGTGAAGATCCGCGCCAGCCAGATCAACGGCTGTGGATTCTGCACCGACATGCACACCAAGGACGCCACCGCGGCCGGGGAGACCCAGCAGCGCCTCCACCTCGTCGCCGCCTGGCGCGAGGCCAGGGTCTTCACCGAGGCGGAGCGCGCCGCGCTCGAACTGGCCGAGCAGGGCACCCGTATCGCCGACGCGGCCGGCGGCGTCCCGGACGAGGTGTGGGAGAACGCCGCCAAGCACTACGACGAGGAGCAGCTCGGGGCGCTGATAGCGATCATCGCGCTGATCAACGCGTACAACCGGGTCAACGTGGTCGTGCAGCAGCCTGCGGGGGACTACCAGGTGGGCATGTTCGGGTGAGCGGGGAGCACGGGACACGGGGGCGCTGACGTGCGCCCCCGGTGGTCCCGCCTAGGAGACCACTGAGAATCTTGAAAACCCGCCCGACTTGCACCGGATTGCCCCGATCGACTTTTGCGGGCGAACCTGGGCGATCGGGGCGGCCCAAGCGAGATCTTCAGGACACTTCTAGTCGGCGGACCCGCCCCGCAGCCGGTCCCGGCGGCGCACCAGGAGCAGCCCGCCGGCGAGGGCGCCGATACCGGCCGCGGCGGCCCAGCCGACGAGGTCGTCGGAGCCGGTGGCGGCGAGGTCGCCGCCGGAGGGGGACGGAGACGGGGACGCGGATGGCGACGGGACGGCGCTGGAAGTCGCCTGGGGACGGGGACCGCTGGACGAGGTCGGTGACGGCGTCTGGGAGGCGGCTCCCTTCTCCCGCGTGAACGCGAGCGTCCCGAAGCCGAGTTGGTCGTACCCGCCGCTGTTGGGCCCGTAGTCCCCGCCCCCGCCCTCGGGAGAGGACTTGGCGGCGATCCGGGTCAGGTAGGAGGCGGACAGGGCGCGCCGCCTGGTGTAGTGGTTGGCGATCATCGCCCAGATCGGCCGGGTCATGGCGGGATCGACCCCGGCGGCCTCGGTGACGGTCTCACTCCCCGACCACCCGTTGATGGCGCCCTTCTCGCGGGTGTTGGCGGTGAACGGCACCTCCCCGCCCATGCTCCACTTCGCCACGTACTGGGCGCCCTTGAGGAAGCGGCTGTCGTCGTAGCCGTAGAGGTCGATGCCCTGGTTCCAGGCCATCTCGCAGAAGGCGCCCATCAGCCCGACGCCGAGGAGCGCGTGCCCCTGGTCGCGCCCGGCCTCCAGCCACTCGCCGAGCCCGCCTTCGTGGAGGACGGGAATGGCGTTCCTGATCGATCCGAGCCCCTCGCCGTGCTTGAAGTAGTCGACGGCGCGGGCGACTTGGGCCCGGTCGTCGCAGAAGATGCCGGTGGCCAGGACGCAGGCCATGGCGGTCAGGTCCCAGTTGGTCCAGTAGTTGCTGATGACGGCGCCGTTGTGCCGGACCAGGAAGTCGTCGCTGAGCGAGGCGAAGACGGTGCTGAGCATCTCCTGGAAGCGGCCGAGCTCGAAGTCCGGGTGGTCGCGGACGAGTTCGGCGGCGTTGGCGAACTGGTACCCGTACAGGCCGGCGGCCAGGAACCGGTCGGCGCTGCCCGCCAGTTCGGTCAGCTTCCCGGACCAGGCGTTGAGGATGGCGACGGCGGTGTCCAGATGCGCCTCGTCACCGCTCACGTGTCCGCGCAGGGCGTTCTGGTAGGCGGCGTGGATGTCGTTGTAGAGGATCGTGTAGTTCTGCGGAGAGCCCGAGCCGCGGTAGACGGTGACCTGGGGGTTGGCGGCCCAGGTGTTCTGGGAGTGCCGGTTGGCGGCGAGCTTGGTGAACCCGGCGGTGTAGGGGGCGGCGCCTGCCCGGACCTTGCTGGCCATACGGTCCAGGTCGGCGCGGGTGTGGAGGAGCCCGGGGTGGGCGTAGGCGGCGGGGGCGGCGGTCGCGGTGGCCGACGGGGCGAGTGCGGCTCCGGCAGTGGCCACGCCCGCGGCCTTGAGCATGCTGCGGCGGCTGATGTGTGTCATGTGCGCGTACCTCGGCGTCTGGGGTGGGGGACGGAGAGGAGACGCGGGGAAGGGGTAGCCGATAACAGAAACCGCCGACCCCCGGAGAGCCCACGATGACCATCCGCAGAATCGTCCCGAACATCCAGGTCGAGCCCGGGTCGGAGCTGAGGGCGAACAGCGACTTCTACGGCCTGCTCGGCTTCGAGGAGGTCATGAACTTGGGCTGGGTGATGACGATGGCGTCACCCGCCAACCCCACGGCCCAGCTCGGCTTCCTCACCGAGGAACGCACCGCGCCGGTCGTCCCCGACCTGAGCGTGGAGGTCGAGGACGTCGACGCGGTGTACGCCCGGGTGCGGGCCGCGGGCGCGGAGATCGTACGGGAGCTCCGGGACGAGGAGTGGGGGGTACGGCGCTTCTTCGTCCGGGATCCGAAAGGGCGGGTGGTGAATGTGCTGACGCACACGGCCTGAGCGAGCGCCGCTCAGCCGTTGCGGTCGGCCACCGCCCAGGACGCCAGTGCCACGGCTCCGGCCACACCGAACACGGCCGGCCAGGCGCCGACCTTCTTGGCCAGCGGGTGCGAGCCGGCGAACGCGGCGACGTACGCCGCCGTCAGCGCGCCCGCGGCCTGTCCACCGGCCCGCTGCCGCCACTGCTGAGCCGCGGCCGCCCCGGCGGCGGCCAGCACGGCACCGCCGAGCTGCCGCTTCTTCGTCAACCGGGCCACGCCGTACCCGCCCACGAGCCCGCCCGCGGCGATCGCCGCGCTGGGAATCCTCGCCATGTCTGCCTGCCTCCTGCTGCGTGTCAGTGGTGTGGATGCGTGTCAGTGGTGTGGAAGAGGCTAGTCATCCCGCTCGACGATCACTCGAAGCCCCCCTCACGCCGGGCTCCGGCACGCGCCCGCACCTCCGTCGCGTACCCGGCGGCCACGGCACACCCGGCACCGGCGAGCGCGAGGCCCAGGGCGGCGGGATTGACGTACCCGGGGACGTCGCCGTTGTCGTAACTCCCGCCGTCGCTCGTCTCGCACACGAACCCGAGCGGCACGAAGCGCACCGAATAGTCGACGATCTCGCTGCCCCGCTGATGCCGCTCCCACCAGCCGGGCGTACGGCAGGACTGCGGCGGCGAGGAGTCCGTACCGCCGTCCTCGGCGGTGAGGACCGCGCCGCCGACGAAGAGCAGCCCCCACCCGTACAGCGCGCACGCGCCCGCGCCGCCGACGAAGAGCAGCCCCCAC
>NZ_JAVRBF010001557.1:0-231 GCF_032436805.1 Streptomyces sp. P17
GGCCAGAAGGCCGAGGAAGTCACGCCGTTTCATTCCGAATTCCATGGCCCAGAGTAGCTTCTGTCACTCCCGGGTAAAAGGGCCGCGGGCGTCGGCCGCTAGTTCTGGTATTTCTGAAAGGCCGAACACGCCACCGGACGGTCAATCCCTTGCCGCAAAAATATTCCACTTTTCAGAATTGTATTTTGATGCCATAACGCGCCCATCCTGCCCGGCAAAAGGGGCGGCTCG
>NZ_JAVRBF010001558.1:0-231 GCF_032436805.1 Streptomyces sp. P17
TCAATTCGGACGCAGCTAAGCGCGGTCACTTCTTCCGGCGTCCATTTTGCTGCAAAATATTTCGGAACGTTTGCGAGCCGCAAAAACGTTTCGCACGGCATTTGAAAATTCATGGCGGTTTCCTCTTGCAAAAATTTAGCCAGCCGGATAAAAACCGACTTGCACGCCGTTGTCAATCGGTGTTAGGGTTTCTTTATCCCAAAACGGAGAAAATGAAAATGACTGCGAAAT
>NZ_JAVRBF010001559.1:0-231 GCF_032436805.1 Streptomyces sp. P17
TGTCCACCAACTCATGAGGCGGCAAAGGCCCATCAATTCCTTTGCGGATCAGTTTGCGCAACACATACCCTTGCTGAGTGTTGCTGGGCACCACACCACTGTTGAGCAGCACCTCAATGGTGCGGAACAGCACCCGTTCACATGTCGGCGGATCCATGTTGGAACAAAACGATTGCAGGCGCTCTAAGCCAAACCCACAATCCAAATGCTGACCCAATGGATTGACAATGT
>NZ_JAVRBF010001560.1:0-231 GCF_032436805.1 Streptomyces sp. P17
GTCGCACCGTCTTTGATCTCATCTAAGCTCTTATACTGGTTAGAATAAATCCCCATCCCTAGTGTTGGTACGGTACCAACCGCTGTTAGATCAAGTTTATTATCAGTTGAAAACTTTTTCAGATAGGCACTATGTTGAAATAAGTTCGCATCGATTTGCTTGGAAGCCAAAGCCTTATTCGGTTGTACATAATCATTAAAGACTTTCGTAGTCAATTTGAATCCTTCTTTT
>NZ_JAVRBF010001561.1:0-231 GCF_032436805.1 Streptomyces sp. P17
GCTCTACGTCAATCCCGGCAGTGCCGGGCGCCGGCGCTTCAAGCTGCCGATCACGCTTGCGAGCCTCGAAATCACGCCTGGCGGACTGAAGCCTGTTATCCACGATCTCCAGGCCGGAGTGCTCAAAAAGCCGGCTAGGCAATCCCCGTGATGTCACTCAGCTGCGATGCCAGCGCCGGCGTGCAGCACAGGATCGGGTTGCCCTTGCTGATGCCGTCTCCGGCGAAGAAG
>NZ_JAVRBF010001562.1:0-231 GCF_032436805.1 Streptomyces sp. P17
CGCCCTCGACCCGGACCTCGTCCCCGACGATGCCGACCTCGTCGTCGTCGGGAACCCGACGAATCCCACTGGCAGACTGCACCCGGCTACCGACCTGCTGGCTCTGCGCCGCCCCGGAAGGATCCTCGTCGTGGACGAGGCCTTCATGGACGCTACCGATGAGTCCCAGTCCCTTATTGGAAGCGATATGGACGACCTCCTCGTCCTGCGCTCCATGACAAAAACCTACGG
>NZ_JAVRBF010001563.1:0-231 GCF_032436805.1 Streptomyces sp. P17
ACTGTATCTCAGATAACCAATTGATGTGAAATCACTCTGCGGGAGAATGAGACCATGAAAAACGAATACAGCGATAACAAATGGCAACGATAAAAGGCTGAAGCGTTTAAGTACTTTTCCCTTAAATCCGGATGGTATGGACAGTGCCACCACAATAAAACTCGATAGCCACAGTGCGGGCCATGACATTACAAATGACAGAGCAATGATCCAGACGAGCAGTGCAAGTTT
>NZ_JAVRBF010001564.1:0-231 GCF_032436805.1 Streptomyces sp. P17
GGCAATACGACTTTGCGAATAGTTTCTGATTTGGTTGCGCCTAAGCCCAAAGAGCCATCTCGCAACGCCTTTGGTACCTGCGTTAAAATATCGTCTGACAACGAAGAAATAAAAGGAATAAGCATAATACCCATTACCACACCCGCAGTAAGCGCTGAGGTTGCTCGAATGGTTAACCCCATCGTAGCACCCAAATCGGTTAAAAACGGCCCCACGGTAACTAAGGCAAAG
>NZ_JAVRBF010001565.1:0-231 GCF_032436805.1 Streptomyces sp. P17
TCGGCGGCATCCATCGCAGCCTTCGCCACCACATTCTCGACCAGCGGTCCCGCCGCGTGGGTGAAGAACAGCAGGCGCTCCGCCAAGGTCATCATCAGCCGCGCGGCCACCGGATGGAACGGCATGCACAGCCGGCAATGCAGCGCGTGGAATGCGTTATCGCGGGCCAGCACCGGGCCGTAATCATGCTCAGGGTACAGCGTCGCCAGCGGGACATAGTGCGTCGCCAGC
>NZ_JAVRBF010001566.1:0-231 GCF_032436805.1 Streptomyces sp. P17
GTGCTAAGTCTCCGTTCGCCTACTCTGACCACTTCACTGTCACCAACTACAATGACGGTCGTATGGTCGTATGGGCAATCTCACGCGGTAACGCTGAAACCAAGGGAATGCCTGATGCACGTCCGATAGTCGATACACCGACAACGGAAAGCGGGATTGAAGTCAAAATTCCCATCAAAGAAAAGCAAGATGTCGAACAGTTTACCAAATACCTGTCGATGATTGCTTTCT
>NZ_JAVRBF010001567.1:0-231 GCF_032436805.1 Streptomyces sp. P17
CTATCTACGTTCGCTATGGCGACGTGGTTTATCCGGTCCCAACGCATGAGAGCTACCGTGAACAATACGATGCGATTACCGAGATAATTACTGACGGTACTCGGCGTCGTCGTGCTTGGGGTGGATGGGAAGACAACATGCCCGTGTTCTATTTGGTTCTCCAAGCAGCAGCACATTCTATCTCTGTCACGCCAAGCCGTGAAAGCTTGCACATTTCCGAACGTGCAGCCG
>NZ_JAVRBF010001568.1:0-231 GCF_032436805.1 Streptomyces sp. P17
TGGAGTGGCACCTGGACCGGGTGATGATGTAATTATTAATGCGAGCGCAACCATTACTGTACGAACTAATGTGTCTTGTTTAAGCCTGAGCTGGACAGGTGATCCATCTGCAACAAGAACATTTACCATTAACGCAGGGTTTTCTTTGACTGTAACTGGAAATATTAGCCTTGGTGCACCAACAGCAGGAACTAAAAACAGAACGATAAGTGTTTTGGGTACACTAAACTG
>NZ_JAVRBF010001569.1:0-231 GCF_032436805.1 Streptomyces sp. P17
CGGCGGACCGCGGCAGCCTTGGCGAGCGAGATAAAGGCGGCACAGACGCCGCGCCTAAGGACGGTGCCGGCGGACGGCAACCCCGCGCCGGCGCGCCCCCTGGTCCCTTCCTCGCGTCGGCGGCTCACTCCGTCGCTCCGCCCGCGGCCCGGCCGGGCAACTGACAATTAACCGCCCCCCTTTACCGTGCGGTCACCCGGACATGCACTCGTCCGCGACACCGACCACCGG
>NZ_JAVRBF010001570.1:0-231 GCF_032436805.1 Streptomyces sp. P17
GGGAGATAAGACAATACTGTACGTGTTATTTTCACAACGAGTATTTAAGCTTTGTACCTCTCTAAACTCCGACAAGATATCTTGTCCATTTTCACCCATTACTAAATTGCGGTCAAGTTCAAATGCTTGCCCCTTATCGTTCATAATGTAATCTATCGCTTGTGTACTTCCTTTGGTCGCTTTGGCTAAACTTACCATTACTTGAGTATTTTAATCTTCTTTGTCTGTTCT
>NZ_JAVRBF010001571.1:0-231 GCF_032436805.1 Streptomyces sp. P17
ATAGCGGCCGGGATTTGCCGCTTTCCATTTGTCGGGGCTGGGCAGCACCGCGGCGAGCCGAGCCGCCTGCGCCGGACTCAGGGCCGCGGCGCTCACGCCGAAATAGCCTTCCGCTGCAGCCTCCGCGCCGTAGTTGCCATGGCCCCAGTCCACGACATTCAGGTAAGCGGTCATGATCCGCTTCTTGGGCCACAACGCCTCGATCAGCACGGTGAGGTATGCCTCGACCGC
>NZ_JAVRBF010001572.1:0-231 GCF_032436805.1 Streptomyces sp. P17
GACCATACGCGTACGGGCGGTCGAGATCAGCAACGATCCCACCTTGCGGGACGGCGAATACGTCGAGCTCTGCGTGCGCGATTCAGGACCCGGGATGCCGCCGGAGGTGGCCGCGCGGGCCTTCGACCCGTTCTTCACGACCAAGGGAGCCGGCAAGGGCACCGGCCTCGGCCTCTCGATGGTCTACGGCATCGTCAAGCAGACCGAAGGCTATGTCTTCTGCCAGTCCGA
>NZ_JAVRBF010001573.1:0-230 GCF_032436805.1 Streptomyces sp. P17
TGCGCTGGATGCCGCGTCCGTTGCTTGCGTGCCTGCCGTTGTTGCGCTGTTGGCTGCGGATGAGGCGCTGTTTTGCGCTTGCGTGCGGGATGCGCCCGCTGCGGCGGCAAACCCTGCTGCGTCGGCGCGGGCCTGCGCGGCAAGCTGCTGGCTGTTTTGAGCCGATGCTGCCGACCCTTCCGCCGTATCGCGCGCCGCTACCGCCTGATCGCGGGCGGCCAGCGCCCCCG
>NZ_JAVRBF010001574.1:0-230 GCF_032436805.1 Streptomyces sp. P17
CCAGAGATAAAATGCTTATATTTTATTAAAAACCGTTCTAAATCATTTCGAATAAAACAGAAAGACTTTAATGATTGCGGTGATTTTTCAATATCTTTTATAATATCCACCCAAGCCAAAATTGCCGAATAAATATGGTTACCACGCTTATTATAAAAATACACTAGTGGATGCAACCCTAAAGATGAGGGATGAGATGAATTTACTCTTCTTAGAAATTTCCTTGTATT
>NZ_JAVRBF010000107.1:0-15690 GCF_032436805.1 Streptomyces sp. P17
CACAGCCGTACCGGCATCGGCGTCCGCCCCCGCGCACGGCACAGCCGTACCGGCATCGGCGTCCGCCCCCGCGCACGCCACCCCGCCCGCCGCCCCCGCACCCACCATGGCCCACGGCACCCCGCTCCCACCCCCGGCCCCCCTGCAGAGCGCCGCTCCCTCCCCTTGGCAGAACTACGACCCCTGGGCCCCGGGCCCCCTCACCGGCCCCCTGCAGCAGAACGGCGCCGCCGTCCCCACCAAGGACCAGCGGCGTAAGCGGACCAAACGGCTGCTGCTCACCGGTGCGCTGCTGCTCGCCCTCGTCTCCGGGGGCGTCGGAGGGGCCGTAGGGGCGTATCTGGAGCGGAACGGAGGTGTGGGGGAGGTGGAGCTGCCGCAGGCCGGTGCCGAGCCCACCGGGCGCGCTCCGGACAGCGTGGCCGGGATCGCCGCCCGGGCGCTGCCCAGTGTGGTGACCCTGCATGTGTCCGGTGCCGAGGAGCAGGGCACCGGCACCGGGTTCGTGCTCGACGACCGGGGGAACATCCTCACCAACAACCATGTCGTACAGCCCGCCGGATCCGACGGCGAGATCTCCGTGACCTTCTCCAGCGGCGAGACCGCCAAGGCCACCCTCGTCGGACGGGACAGCGGATACGACCTCGCCGTGGTGAAGGTGACCGGCGTCAGCGGGCTGACCCCGATGCCCCTCGGCAACTCCGACAACGTCCAGGTCGGTGACCCCGTCGTCGCCATCGGCGCCCCCTTCGACCTGGCGGGCACCGTCACCTCCGGCATCATCAGCGCCAAGGAGCGGCCCATCACGGCCGGCGGCGAGAGCGGTGACGCCAGCGATGTGTCCTACGTCGACGCCCTGCAGACCGACGCCCCCATCAACCCCGGCAACTCCGGCGGGCCGCTGCTCGACGCCAAGGCCCGGGTGATCGGCATCAACTCCGCCATCCGCTCCGCCGACAGCGGCTCCGACCTGGACGGCGGCCAGGCCGGGTCGATAGGGCTCGGGTTCGCCATCCCGATCAACCAGGGCAAGCGCGTGGCCGAGGAACTGATCAACACCGGCCGGGCCACCCACCCGGTCATCGGCGTCACCCTCGACATGGACTACTCGGGCGACGGCGCGCGCGTCGGCACCAAGGGCAGCGACGGCGGCTCGGCGGTCACCGCGGGTGGCCCCGGCGACAAGGCCGGTATCGAGCCGGGTGACGTCATCACCGAGGTCGACGGCCAGCGCGTGCACTCCGGCGAGGAACTGATCGTCAAGGCCCGCGCCCGCCGCCCCGGCGACCGCCTCGAACTCACCCTGCAGCGCGACGGCGAGGAGATCACCATCTCCCTGGTGCTCGGCTCCTCGAACGGCGATTGACAGAAACCTCACAGGCAGGGGCGGGCGCCGCCTCCCACAAGGCAAACAACGCGGAAACCCTCCATCCACGCACACTCGGAGCCGACGGGACAGTACCGGTCGTACGGGATCGGCAGGTACCGTGGACCCGGCCCGGATCGCAAGGAGCTTCAGGTGTTCAATGACATAGGACCGCTAGAGCTGGTGACGCTCATCGTCCTTGCCGTGCTCGTCTTCGGTCCGGACAAGCTCCCCAAGGTCATCCAGGACGTCATGCGGACGGTCCGTAAGATCCGTGAGTTCTCGGAGAGCGCCAAGCAGGACATCCGGCAGGAACTCGGCCCGGAGTTCAAGGACTTCGAGTTCGAGGACCTCAACCCCAAGACGTTCATCCGCAAGCAGCTGGACAACGACGAACTGGGGCTCAAAGAGATCCGCAACGGCTTCGACCTGAAGAAGGAGATGGCCGAGGTCACGGACGCGGTCCACAGCCGCGAGTCGGAGTCCTCCTCGTCGTCCTCCGCGTCCGGCGACCGCGTCGACATGACGAAGAAGCCCGACGAGCGCCCGCCCTACGACGCGGACGCCACCTGAGCCGTACGCGCGCGTACGTGATGCGTTTCATACTTCCCCGAGGGGCCCGCGCGGCCTGAACACGCCGTCCGGACGCCTCGCGCGCCGGGCGGTTTCCCGGCTGCTCACAGCAGTGTGGCTATGCTGCCGAGTTGTTGTGCGGACCGCACGCCAAAAAGCGAGGCCGCCCGAAGGGGGGCGGGCCGCCCCGGTCCGCCGAGAGCGAGGAGGCGTCCGGGCACATGGAGACGACGAGTCGGGCAGTCGCGCAGGCGCCGGCCGCGGAGGGCGGACAACAGGTCCCCTCCGCCCGGCGTACGGTCGACGGCTACCTGCTGGCGCCTTTCCCGTGGTACGGCCTCGACGAGGCGTTCACGGGGCCGCGCTGGCTGATGCAGGTGGGAACGGCGGCCGACGGGGCCGTCGAGCACGGGTCGATCGGACACGGCGACGAGCCCTCGGTTCGCAATGAGGCGACGGAGGACCGGGAGAAGTTCGCGGTCGTGGTGACCGTCGCGGCGAATCCCTCCCGTCGGAGTGCGGACGGGACGGGGCTGCTTGAGGCCACGTCGGTTTCCTCGGCGGCCTGGCTGGCCGGGGTGGGGCTGCTGTCGTTCACGTGGCCCGGGCAGATGGATCACTCGCTGCGGGACGACTGGCTGGAGCAGCAGACCGAGACCGCGTGGGCGCTCGCCGATGATCTGGAGGGGTCCGAGTGGTCGACCCTCTCCCTGCCCGTCGACGGGGTTCCTACGCCCTTCCACTACCGCGAGTCCGAGTTCGGCTGGGTGCTCGCGGGGTCCACGCAGGAGGGCGTGCATGTGGGGGCGTACGGCAGAGGTATGAGTGCCTATGGTCTCGGCTTCGCCATGATCAAGGACATCAGCGAGTACGCATGACAAAGGGGCGCCGTCGCAATGCGGCGCCCCTTCTCTGCAGGCCCGTCAGAACTTGTTCTTGGGCGTGATCCCCAGGGACAGTCCCGAAAGGCCGCGCTGGCGCCCGCCGAGCTTCCCCGCGATCGCGCGCAGCGCACTGCCCGCCGGGCTGTCCGGGTCCGTCAGGACCACCGGCTTGCCCTCGTCGCCGCCCTCGCGCAGGCGCACGTCGATCGGGATGGAGCCGAGGACCGGCACGGTGGCGCCGGTCGTGCGGGTCAGGCCCTCGGCGACCGTCTGGCCGCCGCCGGTGCCGAAGACGTCGACCATCTCGTCGCAGTGCGGGCAGGGCAGCCCGGACATGTTCTCCACCACGCCGACGATCTTCTGGTGGGTCTGGACGGCGATGGAGCCCGCCCGCTCGGCCACCTCGGCGGCGGCCTGCTGGGGCGTCGTGACGACCAGGATCTCGGCGTTGGGAACCAGCTGGGCCACCGAGATCGCGATGTCACCGGTGCCCGGCGGCAGGTCCAGGAGCAGGACGTCCAGGTCGCCCCAGTACACATCCGCCAGGAACTGCTGAAGCGCCCGGTGCAGCATCGGGCCGCGCCACACGACCGGCGCGTTGCCCGGCGTGAACATGCCGATGGAGATCACCTTCACGCCGTTCGCGGACGGCGGCATGATCATGTTCTCGACCTGGGTCGGACGGCCGTCCGCGCCCAGCATGCGGGGCACGGAGTGGCCGTAGATGTCGGCGTCGACGACACCGACCTTGAGGCCGTCCGCCGCCATCGCCGCCGCCAGGTTCACCGTGACCGACGACTTGCCGACGCCGCCCTTGCCGGAGGCGACCGCGTACACACGGGTCAGCGAGCCCGGCTTGGCGAAGGGGACCTCGCGCTCGGTCTGGCCGCCGCGCAGCGCGGTCGCCAGCTCCTTGCGCTGCTCGTCGCTCATGACGTCGAGCGTGACGTCGACCCGGGTGACCCCCTCGACCCGGGAGACCGCCTCCGTGACGCGCTGCGTGATCGTGTCCCGCATGGGGCAGCCGGAAACCGTCAGGTACACGGTGACCGCGACCGCGCCGTCCGCGCCGATCTCCACCGACTTGACCATCCCGAGTTCGGTGATGGGGCGGTTGATCTCGGGGTCGTTCACCGTCGACAGTGCTTCGCGCACCGCGTCTTCGCTAGCCATAGGACGATGGTACGGCGCCCACGGGGGCCTTCGGGATGCCCCTCAGCGGTCGTCTGCGTCACGTCCGTGCGACCGTTCTGCCGGGAATACGACCGAGCCGTCCCCGCGATGGCCGTCCAGCTCCTTCAGCACGTCCTGGAGCTCGGAGCGGATCCAGTCGCGGGTGGCCACCTCACCGAGGCCGATGCGCAGGGCGGCGATCTCCCGGGTGAGGTACTCGGTGTCCGCGATCGACCGCTCGTTCTGCTTGCGGTCCTGTTCGAGGTTGACCCGGTCGCGGTCGTCCTGCCGGTTCTGCGCGAGCAGGATCAGCGGGGCCGCGTAGGAGGCCTGGAGCGAGAGCATCAGGGTCAGGAAGATGAACGGGTACTCGTCGAACTTCAGGTCGCTGGGCGCGAAGATGTTCCACAGCACCCACATGATGATGACGACCGTCATCCAGACGAGGAACCGCCCGGTGCCGATGAAGCGGGCGATGCGCTCGGAGAACCGCCCGAAGGCATCCGGGTCCCATTCGGGCAGGATCCGGCGGCGCGGCGCCCGCGGCTGGTCCAGACGGGCCCGCGGGCGGGTGGTCGCGGTCGCCCCGGACAGCGAGCGCTCACGGCCGCTCTCGCGCTCAGGGGCCATGCGTCGCCGCCCCCTCGGCCTCGTTCTCGTCCTCGTCGAGGTGGAACTCGGTCTCCCGCCAGTCCTCGGGCAGCATGTGGTCCAGGACGTCGTCCACGGTGATCGCGCCCAGCAGCGACCCGGACTCGTCGACGACGGGCGCCGCGACCATGTCGTACGTGGCGAAGAACCCGGCGACGACGGGCAGCGCGGCGTCCGGGTCCAGCGGTTGCAGATCGTCGTCGAGCAGCGAGCTGACGAGCGTGTACGGCGGATCGCGCAGCAGCCGCTGAAAGTGGACGGTGCCGAGGTACTTGCCCGTCGGGGTCTCGTCGGGCGGGCGGCAGACGTAGACCTGGGCGGCGAGCGCGGGGGAGAGGTCGGCGTTGCGGACCCGGGCCAGGGCGTCGGCGACGGTGGCGTCGGGCCGCAGCACGATCGGCTCGGTCGTCATCAGACCGCCGGCGGTGTGCTCCTCGTACGCCATCAGCCGCCGCATGTCGGCCGCGTCGGAGGGCTGCATCAGGCTCAGCAGCCGCTCCTTGTCCTCCTCCGGCAGCTCGGAGAGCAGGTCGGCCGCGTCGTCCGGGTCCATGGCCTCCAGGACGTCGGCGGCCCGTTCCTCCTTCAGCTTGCCGAGGATCTCGATCTGGTCGTCCTCCGGCAGCTCTTCGAGTACGTCGGCCAGCCGGTCGTCGTCGAGGGCGGCGGCGACCTCGGCGCGCCGTTTGGGGGAGAGGTGGTGCAGTACGTTGGCGAGATCGGCGGGGCGCAGCTGCTCGAAGGTGGCGAGCAGGCTCTCGGCGCCCTGGCCCTTCTCCTCCAGGGTGAATCCGGTGACGGCGGACCACTCGACGGTCAGCGACTCGCCCTTGGCCCGCCTGAGCGGCCCGCTCTTGCCGCCCTTGCGCACGAACACCCGGTCGATCTCCCAGTCCCGCCGGGCCGGCAACTGCTGCACCGACAGATCCAGCACCGTGACCTGCTCGCCGGTCTCGACGAGCGTGACCGTGCGGTCCAGCAGCTCACCGAAGACCAGCCGTTCGGTCGGCCGCTGCTCGAAGCGGCGCACGTTGAGGACGCCGGTGGTGATGACCTGACCGGACTCGATGCTGGTCACCCGGGTCATGGGCAGGAAGATACGGCGCCGGGTGGACAGTTCGACGACCAGACCGAGCAGCCGTGGCGGCCGCCGGCCGACGCGCAGCATGACGACCAGGTCGCGGACCCGGCCCACCTGGTCGCCGTTCGGGTCGAAGACCGCGATGGCGGCGAGGTGCGACACGAAAACCCGGGGGGTGCCCCCTGCCATGACCGCACCTCCTCCCTCAGGGACTGCCCGATTTGCCCGCTCGGATGCGCTTCAGGCTAGCCCGTCCCGTTCGGATACGCCCTGGTGAGCGGTCCGGACGGACCGGCTCCGTCCGGCGCCCACGACCCCGGTACGCTGCCGTACGCCGATCAGGACCCCGTCAGAAAGGCAGCCCCACCTGTGACTGCGATTCCCCAGGGCCGCACCCGCCGGGCCGCGCTGCTGAGCGCGCTGTGTGCCCTGGTCGTGACAGGGCTGACGGGATGCAGCAGCGAGGACCCCGACGCGGGGACGAACGGGGTCGGCAAGCTGCCCGCCGACCAGATCCAGCGCAAGACCGTCAACGCCGCCGAGTCCGCCGACGCGGTACGCCTCTCCGGGAACGTGGTCACCAGCGGGCGCACATACAAACTCGACATGCGGCTGAAGGCCGAGGGCGGCATCGGCTCGGTCACCGCCGAAGGGGCGACCTTCCGGCTGCTCCGGGTCGACGAGCAGCTGTTTCTGATGGCGGACGCCGACTTCTGGAGCGACGGCGACGGCGACGCGGACGCCGCCGCGGCCGCCAAGCTCAAGGGCAAGTACGTCAAGGTGCCGCAGGGCGATCCCTCGTACAAGAAGTTCAGCGGCTTCACGGACATGGACGTGCTGCTGGACGGCCTGCTGACCCTGCACGGCAAGGTCGAGACCGACGGCCGCTACGAGCAGTCCGGCACCCGCACGGTCCGTATCACCGGCGACGGCGGCTCCGGCGGCACGCTGGACGTCTCCCTGGAGGGTACGCCGTACCCCCTGCGTCTGGTCCGCGGCGGCGGCGCGGGCACCCTGACCTTCTCCTCCTGGGGCGAGAACTTCGCCCTGGAGGAGCCGAAGAAGGACGAGACGGTGGACTACGGCAAGCAGCTGCCGACGTCCTAGAAGTGTCCTGAAGATCTTGCTTGGGCCGCCCCGATCGCCCAGTTCACCCGCAAAAGTCGATCGGGGCAATCCGGTGCAAGTCGGGCGGTTTTCAAGATTCTCAGTGGTCTCCTAGGCGATCTACTTGCGCTTGCGCCGCTTCATGAGGAGCTTCGGCAGCCCCGCGGGGATCGGCTGACGGGTGGTCGCCGGCGACGGCAGCGGCGCCGAGGACAGGTCGCCGTCCGGCAGCGGCGCGGTCGTCCCCGTCGGTACCAGCCGCAGCACCCGGCACTCCCGCCCCCAGCGCTCCGGCATCGCCTCGCCGTCCGGGGCGTTCAGCCGCTTGCCCTTGAGCTCGGCGACCGTCGCCTCCCACTGCTCGGACCCGGAGGTCAGCTCCACGACCTTCGCGGTCCAGGAGACCAGCCGGCCCCCCTTGTCCTTGCTGCGGACCGTGACCTCGGCCTCGCCCCCGTCGGCGAGCCCGGGCAGCGGCTGCTCGCCGGGCCCGTCGCCGACGACACAGGCCGCGCCCTCGTGCCACACATGCCACAGCGCCCGGGCCGGGACACCGGGCCCCTTGACCCAGATCAGCCCGGACTTCTTCGTGGCCTCCTCGACGAGGGCCTGATCGAGCAGCTCACTTGTCATGAGCCCAGCCTAGTCAGCCCCGCCGGACGGTCCCTAGAGCCAGCCGTTGCGCTTGAGCGTGCGGTGGATGCCGAAGCAGATCATCACCGTGATGCCGAGCACCAGCGGGTAACCGAACTTCCAGCGCAGCTCGGGCATGTAGTCGAAGTTCATGCCGTACACACCACAGACCATCGTCGGTACGGCGATGATGGCGGCCCACGAGGTGATCTTCCGCATGTCCTCGTTCTGGGCCACGGACGCCTGCGCGAGGTTGGCCTGGAGGATGGAGTTGAGGAGCTCGTCGAAGCCGACGACCTGCTCCTGGACCCGGGCGAGGTGGTCGGCGACATCCCGGAAGTACTTCTGGATGTCCGGGTCGATCAGCCGCATGGGCCGCTCGCTCAGCAGCTGCATCGGCCGCAGCAGCGGCGACACCGCCCGCTTGAACTCCAGGATCTCGCGCTTGAGTTGGTAGATCCGGCCGGCGTCCGTGCCGCGCGGCGTGCCCTTGCGGCCCGGCGAGAAGACATCCGTCTCCACGTCGTCGATGTCGTCCTGGAGCGCGTCGGCCACGGCGATGTACCCGTCGACGACGTGGTCGGCGATGGCGTGCAGCACCGCGGAGGGGCCCTTGGCGAGCAGCTCCGGGTCGTCCTGGAGCCGGTGCCGGAGCGCCCGCAGCGAGCCCTGCCCGCCGTGCCGGACGGTGATGAAGAAGTCCCGTCCGGTGAAGCACATGACCTCGCCGGTCTCCACCACCTCGCTGGTGGCGGTGAGTTCGTCGTGCTCGACGTAGTGGACCGTCTTGAACACGGTGAACAGGGAGTCGTCGTAGCGCTCCAGCTTGGGTCGCTGGTGGGCCTGGACGGCGTCCTCCACGGCCAGCGGGTGCAGCCCGAACTCGGCGGCGATACCGGCGAATTCGGCCTCGGTCGGCTCGTGAAGACCGATCCACACGAACCCTCCGTCGCGCCGCACCCGGCGCATCGCCTCGTGCGGGCTCAGCTGCTCTCCGCTCTCGACGCGCGCGCCGTCGCGGTAGACGGCGCAGTCGACGACGGCGGAGGGCGTCGCGGGGTCACGGGTGGTGTCGTACGCACCGCTGTCCATGCGCATGCTCTTGCTGAGCGAGGGACGGGACGGGCGGACCGCGGCACGCAGGTCACGGATCATCGACATGGCAGGCTCCTTCGCGAGCAGGCAACGAAAGGCCGCTACAACGGGTGGAACTACCCGGAATGGGGACGTCCTGACTGCGGATGTTTGGCACGTCCACAAAGCGGGGAGCACCGCACCGTCGCGGTGGCGTACTTCGCTGCTGGTTCAGCTACTGCTGCTGACTGGCAGATCAGGCAAAACGAAACGAAGGCTCTTCCGCGGTGAAAGGCAGGCGAGAGGTGGCAGCCGGCTGGAAAGCAGAGCAGCTACGTCAGCGGAAGGAAGAGCGGGTGCTACTGCACGGTCGACTTCGATCCATTGCAGCCCCACCTCCTCCGGCCGGTCCCTCGTAAGGGAGTGTCGTCGGCGTCGGGGCTTGACTGCGACGCTTCTGCGTGCTGCCCCGAACCACCGGGCAAGAGTATCAGCCGACTGAAGTGTCAAGGCGCTGCTTTGCCCGGTACTGACGAGTTCTATGCTCGCGGCATGGCTGATGTTCTTCCTCTGGTCGAAGCCCGGTTGCGCTCCGCGCTGGGCGAACCGGACGCCCGCGCCGCGGTCACCTTCCTCGGTACGGACCGCATCGAGGTGCTGCGTTTCCACGAGGACGACATCGTCCGCTACGCCACCCTCGGCATGTCCGCGCACCCCATGACCGACCCCACCGCCATGGTCGCCGACCCCATCAAGGGTCCCCGCGCGGAGCTGGTCCTCTCCGTCCGTGCGGGCCTCGCCGACACCGACAAGGTGCTCCGCGCGCTCGCCGTGCTGGCCGCGTCCCCGCAGGTCGAGGGAGTGGTCGTGGCCCCCGGCGCCTCGCTGGACGTCGGTGAACCGCTGTGGCCCGGCGCACCGTTCAGCTCGGTCCTGGTCGCCGAGCCCGGCGGTCTGGTCGAGGACCTGGAACTGGACGAGCCCATGGCCCCCGTCCACTTCCTGCCGTTGCTCCCCATGACCCCGAACGAGGCCGCCTGGAAGCGCGTGCACGGCGCCGGGGCCCTCCAGGAGCGCTGGCTGACGAACGGGACGGACCTCAGGGATCCGTCCCGCACGTCCGTCTCGCTGACGTGAGCAAGCTCACCAACCGGCCACCGGGCCCGGTCAGTTGGCAAAGACGGTGACGCTGTCCCCGGCCGCGAACCGGCGCGCGAAGTTGTAGCCCGCGCTGGCCACGGGACGCGGGGCGTCCGAGACGCCGAGCGCCAGCTCCATGTGGACGGTGTTGTTCACCCTGATGAAGGCGCCGGACAGCATCGTGCAGACGTCGGCCGTCAGCTGCCCTCATCCCCACCACGGGCGAGAAACTGCGACCCTCCCGGCCGCCGGAGCAAGCGCGCGACTCGCTCGGGTTGGTTTGGGTGCCGACGATGACCGCGAGGGCGGTGGAAGTGCCGGCGAGGCCCGCGAAGACCACCACCAGGGCGAGGTCGAGCAGCAGGGTCCTGCGGCCGCCGATCCGGCTGGAGATAGCTGGTGACCAGCGTCGCCACGGCCGTGATCAGGAAGTGCGAGGTGAACCGTCGCCCACACGGCCTTGGGCTGTCGCTGCTGATTAATGTAAACCACATCTAATTTTGTCGCTGAGGCGGTTCCGCCCGGACGGGTGATCGTCCTTGACGTGGCGGAGAAGGGGTAGGACCGTGGAGCCCTATGAGGGGCGAACCCAGTTGCCCGAAGTGTGGTGGCCGGGTCAGGGCTCCCGGACTCTTCGCCGATTCCTGGCAGTGCGATGTGCACGGCACCGTGCATCCGCTGCAGCCCGTGATCCCGCCCAGCGTCGAGGCACTCAGCGTCGTCGTGCATCGCACCCAGGTGCCGGTGTGGATGCCGTGGCCGCTGCCGGTCGGCTGGCTGTTCACGGGTGTCGCGTGCGCGGGGGACGATCGCAGCGGAGGGCGCGCGACAGCGGTCGCCTGCACCGGCCCGGGGCCGCTGGGCGGCATGGGCGAGCTGATCCTGGTCGCCGAGGAGCTGGGGGTCGGACTCGGGGCGCGGTACGCGGGGATCGACGGGCCGGACCCGGGGCCGTACATGAACGTCGACAAGCCCGCCCAGGCCAAGGTGCTGGCGGCGGGGCGGCCGACTCCGCTGTGGCATGTCACCAAGACGCCGGACGACCGGGCGGTGTTCGCCGGGGAGGCCCGGGGGCTGTGGCTGTGGGCCGTGGTGTGGCCCGAGCAGACCGGGTTGCTGATGTACGACGAGCTGGTGCTGACGGATCTGCGGGATGCGGGGGCCGAAGTGGACCTGGTCCCGTGCGGGGCGTTGTCGCCGCGCTTGCTGGAGCCTTAGCGTCGGTTGTGTGTAGGGGGTGCTCGGGCTGTGCGGGTGTGACACAAGAGGTCGATGCAGCCGCTATCCTTGACGTGTCCCCAGTCCGTCCGCCCCCGTTGGAGTCCGCGCGTGCGTATCGATCTGCACACCCACTCCACCGCTTCCGACGGTACGGACACCCCCGCCGACCTGGTGCGCAATGCCGCCGCGGCCGGTCTTGACGTGGTGGCGCTGACCGATCACGACACCACCCGGGGGCACGCCGAGGCCATCGCCGCGCTGCCCGAGGGGCTCACGCTCGTCACCGGTGCCGAGCTGTCCTGTCGTATCGACGGGATCAGCATGCACATGTTGGCCTACCTCTTCGATCCCGAGGAACCCGCGCTGCTCGCCGAGCGGGAGCTGGTGCGGGACGATCGGGTGCCGCGGGCCCAGGGCATGGTCGCCAGGCTGAACACGCTCGGTGTGCCGGTGACCTGGGAGCAGGTCCTGCGGATCGCCGGGGACGGTTCCGTCGGGCGGCCGCATGTCGCCTCCGCGCTGGTCGAGCTCGGGGTCGTGCCGACCGTGGGTGACGCCTTCACGCAGGACTGGCTGGCCGACGGCGGTCGGGCCTTCGTCGAGAAGCACGAGACGGATCCCTTCGAGGCGATCCGGCTGATCAAGGGCGCGGGCGGAGTCGCCGTGTTCGCGCACCCGGCGGCCGCCAAGCGGGGCCGTACGGTCCCCGAGTCGGCCATCGCGGAGCTCGCCGCGGCCGGACTCGACGGCATCGAGGTCGACCACATGGACCATGACCCGGACACCCGGGCGCGGTTGCGCGGCCTCGGCAAGGAGCTCGGCCTGCTGATGACCGGCTCCAGCGACTATCACGGCAGCCGCAAGACCTGTGTGCTCGGCGAGTACACGACCGACCCCGAGGTCTACGGCGAGATCACGCGGCGCGCGACCGGGGCGTTCCCGGTCCCCGGGGCCGGCGGAGCCTGAGGCATCTCCCTCACGCTCACCCCCGTTCGTTTCTTCGCAAGGCCTCTTCACTGATGTTCGACGTTGCCGTCTTCGGCTCTCTCTTTCTGACCCTTTTTGTCATCATGGATCCCCCTGGGATCACCCCGATCTTCCTGGCGCTGACCTCCGGCCGCCCGGCCAAGGTGCAGAGGCGGATGGCCTTCCAGGCCGTCTGTGTGGCCGGCGGTGTGATCGCAGTCTTCGGGCTGCTCGGCCACCAGATCCTGAACTATCTGCATGTCTCCGTGCCCGCGCTGATGATCGCGGGCGGGCTGCTGCTCCTGCTCATCGCGCTGGACCTGCTCACCGGCAAGACGGACGAGCCGAAGCAGACCAAGGACGTCAATGTCGCCCTCGTGCCGCTGGGCATGCCGCTGCTGGCCGGTCCCGGTGCGATCGTGTCCGTCATCCTGGCCGTGCAGAAGGCCGACAGCGTGGCCACACAGGTCTCGGTGTGGACGGCGATCCTCGCCATCCATGTCGTGCTGTGGCTGGTGATGCGGTACTCGCTGCTGATCATCCGCGTGATCAAGGACGGCGGTGTGGTGCTGGTGACCCGGCTCGCGGGCATGATGCTCTCCGCGATCGCCGTGCAGCAGATCATCAACGGCGTCACCCAGGTCATCCAGTCGTCCTGAGCGGCGACGCGGGGCACGAACAGGGCCCCCTCCGGCACGGTTGCCGGAGGGGGCCCTGAAGTCGTATGAGGATCCCGCGTCGGTGTTACGAGGCCGTGGTGTCGGCCGGGCGGATCCAAAGTCGCTGCCCGATGGCGGCGGCCTGCTGAACGATCCGGTTGACGGAGGCGGCGTCCACGACGGTGGTGTCCACGGTGGTGCCGTCGACCTCGTCGAGTCGCATGATCTCGAAGCGCATGGCTTCTCCCTTCGTCTGGTCATCCTCCTGAGGAGAACTACTTGATAAGTGGCACGCGCGGGTCATCGGTGTCCCGGCTGCCATACGTATGCAACGGCCTGCGTGTTACAAACATTCCCTACGCTAAAGAAATTTTTCGAACGTCTAACTACTGACCGGTAAGGGACCGGACGTGGACCGACCGGGACCGGTTGTGTTCGCTGCGTGACCGCCGGGACAATGGAGGCGATGAACGACGACCTCGCGGCGCTCGGCGCCCGCATCGACCGCACCAACGAGTTGCTCCAGCGCATGCTCGCCGAGGTGGCGAAGACGCCCTCGACCCATGCGATCTTCGTCGACGCGGGGTATCTGTACGCGGCCGCGGGCCGGCTCGTCGCCGGGACCGAGGACCGGCGCGCCTTCGATCTCGACGCCGAGGGACTGATCGAGGCGCTCATCGACCGCGCCCGGACGATCTTCGCGGACTCCAGACTGCTCCGCGTCTACTGGTACGACGGCGCCCGGCGCCGTATCCACACCGCCGAGCAGCAGTCGATCGCCGAGCTGCCGGACGTGAAGGTGCGGCTCGGCAACCTCAACGCCAACAACCAGCAGAAGGGCGTCGACTCCCTGATCCGCACCGACCTGGAGTCACTCGCCCGGCACCGCGCCATCAGCGACGCGGCGCTGCTCGGCGGCGACGAGGACCTGGTCTCCGCGGTGGAGGCGGCCCAGGGATACGGTGCCCGGGTCCATCTGTGGGGCATCGAGGCGCCGGAGGGGCGCAACCAGGCCGAGCCGCTGCTCTGGGAGGTCGACAGCCAGCGCACCTTCGACCTCGACTTCTTCAAGCCGTACGTCTCCCGGCGCACGGCCACCTACGAGGGGACGGCGGCCCGGCCCACCCGTGAGGACGTCCGCTTCGTGGGCGCCCAGATCGCGGCGAAGTGGCTGGCGGCGCGGGGCAGGGAGTCGCTGGTGGAGTTGCTGCCCGGCCACCCCTATCTGCCCGGCTCCGTCGACCAGGATCTGCTGGTGGAGGCGGAGGGGCTGCTGCAGTACTCGCTGCGCGGGCAGGCGGATCTGCGACGGGCGCTGCGGGACGGGTTCTGGGGGCACTTGCAGGCGCAGTACTAGGGGGTGTTTTGAAAGTCCTGTGCGGTGCCCGCGGTGTTCGGTGCGTGCCCTCGGCGTGCCGGACGAAGGCCCTCGTACTGGACGTACTTGGGTCTTTGGCCGGTGCGGCGAGGGTGCGTGCCGGGCGCCGTGGGTGCTGTGCGGGACTTTCAAAACACCCCCTAGTGCCGCGGCAGGCGACGTTTGCCCGTCAAGGAGCGGCGTCCGGTGCGTGCTCTCGGCGTGTCGGCCGGAAGCCCTCGTACTGGATGTACTTGGGCTTTCGGCCGGTGCGGCGAGAGTGCGTGCCGGGCGTCGCGACGGGGCGAACGTTGCCTGTCGCGGCACTAGCCGTTTGCGGCGGGAAGGCCGTCCCAGAAGTCGGCGAGGGCGTCGGCGGTGGGGAGGGGCTGTTCGGCGTTGGGGGAGTGTTCGGCGCCGGGGACGACGGTGCGGCGGGCGTGCAGCCGTACCGCCATCTCGTCGAGGAGCGGCACCGGCCAGGTGTCGTCCTTCTCGCCCGACAGGACGTGGAACGGCAGCGGTACGGCGGCGAGTTCGGCGACCCGGTCCGGTTCGGTGCACAACTGGCGTCCGGTCGCTGCGAGTTGGGCGGGCTTGTTGCCGAGCCAGCGGCGGCGCAGATGATCGAGACCGCCGATCCCGCGGGCCGGTCCGCCGACCTCCTCCGGCGGTCCCATGGCCAGGATCGCGTCCCACACCTCCGGCATCGTCATCACGGCGAGCGCGTCGCGGAGCAGCTTGACGCGCTGCTGCTGGGAAGTGGAGATCTGGGCGGGGCCGGACGCGATCAGCGTCAGCGACCGGAAAGGCCTGTGGTCGAGGACGACGGCGGCACGGGCGATCTGGCCGCCGAGGGAGTGCCCGACCAGATGCACGGGAGCGCCGACGGCTTCCGCCTGCGCGAGGACGTCCCTTGCCAACTCGCCCTGTGCGTAGGCGGATTCGTCGTCCGCCGGTCCGTCCGACTCGTACTGTCCCCGCCCGTCGACGGCGACACTCCGGTACCCGCGCGCCGCGAGCGGTGCGTGCAGGAGGGCGAAGTCCTCCTTGCTGCCGGTGAAACCGGGGAGGAGCAGGGCGACACCACGCTGGTCCACTCCGGGGGGTACGGGGGAGTCGACCACGGCGAAGTCCCCGCGGGGGGTGCGGAGCGGGTAGGCGCGGGCGCCGGGGGGTGGAAGGAGGGGGGCGGGGGTCGTCACGGGGGCGAGGGTAGCGGCCTGGGACGTCGGGCATACGAACGGCCCGGTTCCACTCGGGGTGGGACCGGGCCGTTCGGGTGGGAGATCAGCTCTCCGTGGGCTCTGCGGCGACCGTGGCCTTGCGGGTACGGCGGGCCTTCGGCTTCGCCTCGGTGACCTCGGCGGTGTCGACCGCGGTCTCCGCCGCTGCCGTCGCCTTGCGGGTCCGGCGGCGCGGGGCCGTCGGCTCCTCGGCGGCCTGGGCCGGGATCTCGGCGGGCTCGGTTGCCTTGCGGGTGCGGCGTACCTTCGGCTTCGCCTCGGCGCCTTCGGCGGTGTCGACCGCGGTCTCGGCGGCGGCCGTTGCCTTGCGGGTGCGGCGCGGCTTGGTCTCGGTGGTCGCCTCCGGCTCGGGCGCCGTGTCGGCGGCCTTGCGGGTGCGGCGTACCTTCGGCTTCGCCTCGGTGGCCTCGGCGGTGTCGACCGCGGTCTCCGCCGCTGCCGTTGCCTTGCGGGTCCGGCGGCCCGGGGCCGTCGGCTCCACCGGCTCCACCGGCTCCACCGGCTCCACCGGCTCCACCGGCTCCACCGGCTCCACCGGCTCCACCGGCTCCACCGGCT
>NZ_JAVRBF010000240.1:0-634 GCF_032436805.1 Streptomyces sp. P17
TGCGGATATGATCTTGTTCGCCTAAACCCGGCTCGAAAATCCGCACGTATGACAATTGCCGTTTACCGTTGTTCATGATGGTGCGTGCTTCAAGCACATTGCGCCCTAGCACGTGCGTCCAATACGGCTTAATTCCTGATGCTTTCTTGTCGGCAACCGTGCGAATTTTATCGCGATCAACAACCGGGTAATCAATCAATATCCAGTCAATTGCCGAATTGATACCGTTGAAAAATGTGAGCGATGCGAACGATGTCAGATTGTTTCCGTCACCATCAACATCTTCAATGAATTTCTTGATTTCTTCCGGTACGGGTTTTGTCGTTTCGACAACGCTAATTTCTTCTTCGAATGTTTTGGACGCCAAACCCTCCACCGTGTCGCGGTAAATATTCGTCATTTTGGTTAGACCTAGACGAACATCGTATTCATCGCTTGTTTCATCGGCAAATTTCGGCAGGTACGTTTGCCGGGCATTACGAACCGCGTCCTGCCCTTCAACAATTGCATCGGTCTTGTTCCAATAGGGAACCATCGCGGCCATGTCGGGCGCACGTTTTTCCATCGTGTCAACGTCTTCGTTCATCGCCTCCACGGTCTGCCGAAGCGGTGTCGGGTCTGGAGCCTGATTATA
>NZ_JAVRBF010001575.1:0-230 GCF_032436805.1 Streptomyces sp. P17
GCTTGCGTTCGTACCACATTCTAATGAACTTGATTAATAATGCGCCCCAAATGATAGAATTGCATTGTTCCAATGCATGTATCATATACTGACCATTGAGAAACTGTTCTTGAAAACTTCCCTCTATTTTCTTCCATTTAAAATCAGGATTCAAAGGTCTTAGCTGTTTATAAAGATAAGGGTCTGCAAACAGGATTTCAATTAAACGGTATAAGCAGGCATAAAAAGCG
>NZ_JAVRBF010001576.1:0-230 GCF_032436805.1 Streptomyces sp. P17
CGGTCCTCAGGCCCCGCCGACCCCCCACAACTCCACAGGATAGCAGACACACTTTCCCTACCCGACGCTCTTCCGATCTCTAGGGGGTGTTTTGAAAGTCCCGCACGCACCCACGGCCCCGCGTTCGCCGCCGAGGTGACCGCGATGCGCGAGAGCCGAAGAGCACACGTCTGAACTCACGTCACTTCCCCGCTGATCGCGGAAGCCGGAGAGCGCGGGCCCCAGCGGGG
>NZ_JAVRBF010001577.1:0-230 GCF_032436805.1 Streptomyces sp. P17
GACATTCCTACCGGTCTGACCGTGGGCGCTCCAGAACTGCTGTTCGAGAAGGCCGCGACCGACACGCAGACCGTCGGGGGCGCTACCGGCGCGTACGGCCCGCTCGTGACTGACCTTGATACGAACTTCGTCATGCCCAAGCGTGACCGTCTCGTTATCGCGGACCTGTTGCAGTCGGGCACCGTGTCCGGCAGCGCGATTAAGTACGCGGTCTTCGGGGCGCTTGAGGG
>NZ_JAVRBF010001578.1:0-230 GCF_032436805.1 Streptomyces sp. P17
TCGATGTGAAGACGGTCGAGTATCTGATCGGTCTCATGGCAAAGCATGAATTGACCGAAATCGCCCTCCAAGAAGGGGAACAGAAGATTCGGCTCCGCAAGGGGTCCGAGATCATCCCAACCGTGGCAGCAGCCCCAGCGACTCCCGTTGCGGCTGTCGCTGCCGCACCAGCGGTTCCTGCAGCGGCGACGCCAGCAGCACCTGCGAAAAAACTGCTCGAAATCAAGTCG
>NZ_JAVRBF010001579.1:0-230 GCF_032436805.1 Streptomyces sp. P17
GCTTCAACACTTCGAGAGCGGGCACGACAGAGCTGGTCACGCAGGGACGTCCGGCGAGGATGGCTTCCACCGCCGACAACGCCATGCCCTCGGCGAACTCGCCCCGGGTCGGAACGATCGCGGCGTGCGTCGCATCCAGAATCGCCTTGAGCTCGCGCGGCGCGGTGAAACCGCGGATATCGACCACCTGCTGCAATCCCATGTCGGCGCTCTGCCGTCGAAGCTCGGCG
>NZ_JAVRBF010001580.1:0-230 GCF_032436805.1 Streptomyces sp. P17
CTGATTGATGGTCCTAGCGCTTTGAGCCGAAAGAGAAGAAGCTGGGGGAGGAAGTTGGTGCGTTCTCACAGAGTTCTTCGCCATGTCCCTCTGGCCACTCTGGCTTCTCAGCAGGTTCATAGAATTGCATTGCGGTGCGGGAACGAAAGGGATTCTTGGAGGGTAGATGCTGGCTGGTGCAGATGGATGCGATCCAATTCGTCGCCTCCTAGATTCCGCGCATGTTTCAG
>NZ_JAVRBF010001581.1:0-230 GCF_032436805.1 Streptomyces sp. P17
GCGGCTGTCATCGAAGGTTCACGCAACGTTAAGCCGCCGCAAAGCTCGACGCGCTAGCAGTCTGTCCAACGAACGGACTAAACCCATGCGCCTCGCGATCGGGCACAAGCTCACCGCCATCGTCGTCATTCCCGCCCTGCTCGCCGCCGCCCTCTCCGCGTTCGCCCTCGTCGAGATGCAACTGCAGACGGACCGCTTCGAGCAGATCAGCAGGCTCGATGCGATGCGCG
>NZ_JAVRBF010001582.1:0-230 GCF_032436805.1 Streptomyces sp. P17
GGATGATCTTTTTCTTTCATACTATCGTCCTCCCATTTTCATTTTCTTTTCAATCGTAGATTCAATTAATTTTACCGCTGGGAGGGCTAATTGGGAAATGATAAGGGTGGGAAGTCTTGTTGAGCTTTTGCCAGAAGCCAGGTTGGTGAGCCAGATTTCGTGACTGTTGTGTTCCTTGCCTGAGGGGGAGCAACTCGATCATCCACCTATACTGAAAGGGAACTGGCCTG
>NZ_JAVRBF010001583.1:0-230 GCF_032436805.1 Streptomyces sp. P17
CTGATCGTGGACCGTTCATTAAAACTGTTGAGTGGAAAGATCAGCACATCCCCGTCAAATATCCCGGCCTCTTTCATGGCATCGCCTTTCATTTTGAAAAAGAAAGTGGCCGGTTTATTACGGATGAGTTGTTCGTTCAGGTCAATACCCTTTTCCATATAATCATCGGCGGCAGCACCAAAACCGGTGGCATTGGCCGTTTTCACTTCCTGCTGGGTAAATTGTTTTGT
>NZ_JAVRBF010001584.1:0-230 GCF_032436805.1 Streptomyces sp. P17
CATGAATGATATGCCCGGCGCACAAACAGCCGTCACGCTCAAACACGCCGGAGAAAAGCTAAATCTTGACGATCTGGTATTTGCGCTCGGTCATCCGTCATTTCTGCGAAGGTTCAATTTCGCCTGCGTCTCACAAGCGGTTGAATGTCGGGAAATCTGGAGCAGTCAAGGAATGCCGCGCTCCGCATTTGGTAAAGACGATCTGAAACGCAACGAATTTTACATTCGTC
>NZ_JAVRBF010001585.1:0-230 GCF_032436805.1 Streptomyces sp. P17
TTATCCGCGCCGCCGAGATATTTTGGCAGCGCGGATAAGGCCGGCGCGCAGCGGGCCATGCAGGCGATGCTGGGCATGGTCAAGCTCGATATCGAAGGCCTGAAGCGCGCGTATGAAGGCAAGAGCGCGGCGTAGCACAGGTTTCGTAGGGTGGGCAAAGCGACAGCGTGCCCACCATTCACGATGACACTCTGACGAGAGAGGGTGGGCAGGCGCAAAGCGCCTTTGCC
>NZ_JAVRBF010001586.1:0-229 GCF_032436805.1 Streptomyces sp. P17
CGGGCTATCAGCGACCCCGTCCCAGGCCGGTAGGCCTACTTGGAGAGCCTTCGTTTAGAAGCGGAACGGGTAGGGCCCAAGGAACAGGTCGCCGAGCGCTTTGCGCACACGGTAGGTCAGCCAGCGCTGACGCCGGTGCTCATCGCGATCATGCAGGATGTGGCAGCGCTGGCAGAGCGCCTTGAGGTTCGCTGGCGCATTGTTGCCCGGGTCGTGATCGAGATGGGCG
>NZ_JAVRBF010001587.1:0-229 GCF_032436805.1 Streptomyces sp. P17
TGTTCATCTCAATCTTAATTGGCCACTGCTGACCATCAATAGCCAAGGTAATTTCACGCGATGGAAGACGACGAGGTGGTGAGGTGAAAGATAATGCGGGCGTCTCCTGATCTGGTGGAGTTATGTACGGTGATGCCGGTGACTCTTTGTCTGTGGCCATATATACACATGACCCTTGATTTGCGTCTGAGCATCTCTAGATGGTCCAGAAACCAAGGAATAACCAGTC
>NZ_JAVRBF010000241.1:0-640 GCF_032436805.1 Streptomyces sp. P17
GATGATTCAGTCAAGATGAATTCTTCATCTTCCTCAGTTAGCAGGGGTGCCCCTGACCCTCCAGAGCCTTCACAAAATCCTAAAAAGCCGAAGCCGAAACCAAACAATTGCGACGATCCGAAGTGAAACTTAACCCTAACGCCCAGAGGAAGTGGAAGAATGCGAGGGTATAATTGAAGTAGGGTCTTTTCTAAGCTAGAAAGCTCGCGGAAAGGAGCAATCACCACTTCCCCGTTACCCGATGACATAATCTTTGCGCTTTCTCCGAATAGCTCCAGAATGGAAGCCTTCAGGGAAGCCCGATTGAACTGCTTGATGATCTGATAGCGGCGCACCTTAAGGAATTTTCTGTAAATATCATCGTCATCTATAGAGATGTAGGCGATACCCGTATCAGTTCATTCTTCCCAAGTCGCACTGGTGCAAAATCCTTCGATAGGGTCGAGACTAACCGAAGTGTTACAATCGAAACCAAAAACAGGTTGAATATTACATACGCAGTGGACCCGGGGCCAGCCCATACGACGCCCAAGCAGGGTCAGCTGATCCCCTACAGCAGTCTCAATATCGAAGAACGATGGAAGATCGCAAATACTCTGCTCAACTATCTCGACCTGTCTCAAATAGGTGCGAATCAAAT
>NZ_JAVRBF010000108.1:0-15345 GCF_032436805.1 Streptomyces sp. P17
GTCGGTGGGGAGGCCGTCGCGGCCGGTGTCCTCGGTGGGGCGGCCGTCGGAGGCGGGTGTACCCGTACGCGTTTGCGTGCCCGCCGGGAGGCCGGCGCCGCGGCCACCGCCACCGCCACCGCCACCGCCACCGCCGCCGGGCGACCGGTCGCCGGGGGCCGTGCCGCCACGGGCGCGGGCGTCGGTGGGGAGGCCGTCGCGGCCGGTGTCCTCGGTGGGGCGGCCGTCGGAGGCGGGTGTACCCGTACGCGTTTGCGCGCCCGCCGGGAGGCCGGCGCCGCGGCCACCGCCACCGCCACCGCCACCGCCGCCGGGCGACCGGTCGCCGGGGGCCGTGCCGCCACGGCTGGGTGCGTCCGCCGGACGGTCGCCCGGCGCGGGAGCGCCCCCGCGCGCGGCCGCCGTGAAACCAGCCCCGTGGGTATCGCCTCCCCGAGGCCCCGGAATGCCCGTCCCCGGCAGATCACGGCTCTCGATCCGTGGCGCCCCGCCCTGCCCGGGCACCATGTGTTCCTGCGCCCCCGGCGTGGCCGAGGCGGCGCCCCAGGCGGCCGGGCCGTACCCGTGCCGCGTCTCACCGGCGGGGCCCGCGGCTCCCGGCGTCGGCTCCACGCGTGTGTGGGCGGCGGACAGACGGATGTGCCCCTCCCCGTCCGGCACCGTCGGCACGCGGGCTCCGGGGCCGCCCGCCGGGGCGAGCCGCAGGGTCGACTCACCGATGCGCAGGAGCGCGCCCGGAGGGAAGCGGACCGGGCGGGTGCCCACACGGGCGCCGTCCAGGGTCGTGCCGTTGGTGGAGCCGAGGTCGGCGATCGAGACACGGCCGTCGGTCGCGACCGTCACCGCGCAGTGCAGCCGGGAGACGTCCGGGTCGTCGAGGGGGACGTCGGCGTCGGCGGAGCGGCCGACCTCGATCCGGCCGCCGTGCAGCAGATGGACGCCGCCCGCGTCGGGGCCCGCCACCACATGGAGCTGGGTCGGGGCGTCGTCGACCTCGGGGTGCGCCTCGGGTTCGGCGGGGGCGCCCAGCGAGAGCACCGCGCCGTCGATCAGCGGGGGCTCGCCCAGGGTGCAGCGCGCGCTGTCGAGCCGCTCCGCGCCCGCGTAGACCACCACCGGGCCCTCGCCCGCGGAGACCGCCGAGGCGAGCGCCGACGCCACCGCGGCCAGGGCCGTGCCGGCGGGCGCCGTGACCAGCACGTCGCAGTTCGCGGCGCGGCCCCGTGCGGCGGCGGGGGGCGGGCCCAGCGGGTCTACGACGGTCAGCCGGATCTGCATCGCCGTCAGCGGTCCCTTCTGCGCGGGCACCCGCGAACGGGGACGACGCCCCGCGGTCCCCCACCGCGGACTTCCCCCACCGCCACACGAGCACATCGGCCAGTACGGAAGGCATCCTCGCACCTGCCACTGACAACGCGCCCGCCGCCCGCTGACAAGTGATCTTGATTGGTCGGCTCTGCCCATAAAAATGCCTGATACCTGCCGCGCTTGCGATCACTTGAGATCGGTCACGCACGGCTCGGGCAACCAAACAGAACGGCCCGAGCGTCTTTCCTGCGAACCTTTGCTTCGAACCGCCCGGCACTACAGTGGGTCGGAACATCGGAACACTTTCAGGCAATCAGCAGGGAGCGCGTGACGTGCGGCCAGTCGGCAGCAAGTACTTGCTTGAGGAGCCGCTCGGACGCGGCGCCACAGGCACCGTCTGGCGAGCCCGCCAGCGTGAGACCGCGGGCGCCGAGGCGGCCGTGCCCGGCCAGCCCGGCGAGACCGTCGCGATCAAGGTCCTCAAGGAGGAGCTCGCCAGCGACGCGGACATCGTCATGCGGTTCCTGCGAGAGCGGTCCGTGCTGCTCCGCCTGACCCACCCGAACATCGTCCGGGTCCGTGACCTGGTCGTCGAGGGCGAGCTGCTGGCGCTGGTCATGGACCTCGTCGACGGCCCCGACCTGCACCGCTACCTGCGCGAGAACGGCCCCTTCAGCCCGGTCGCCGCCGCCCTGCTCACCGCCCAGATCGCCGACGCGCTCGCCGCGAGCCACGCCGACGGCGTGGTGCACCGCGACCTGAAGCCGGCGAACGTCCTGCTGAGGCAGGACGGCGGCCAGATGCACCCGATGCTCACCGACTTCGGCATCGCCCGCCTCGCCGACTCCCCGGGCCTGACCCGCACCCATGAATTCGTCGGCACGCCCGCGTACGTCGCGCCCGAGTCCGCCGAGGGCCGCCCGCAGACCTCCGCCGTCGACATCTACGGCGCCGGCATCCTGCTGTACGAGCTGGTCACCGGCCGTCCCCCCTTCTCCGGCGGCTCCGCGCTCGAAGTCCTCCACCAGCACCTGAGCGCCGAGCCGCGCCGTCCCTCCACGGTCCCCGACCCGCTGTGGACGGTCATCGAGCGCTGTCTGTCCAAGAGCCCGGACCGGCGCCCCAGCGCCGAGAACCTCGCGCGCGGCCTCAGGGTCGTCGCCGAGGGCATCGGCGTGCACGCGAACTCCGCGCAGATCGCCGCCGCCGAGGGCGTCGCCGCGCTGCTCGCGCCCGACCCGGCGCCCGCGACGGTCCCGGGCTCGGCCGACCCCACGCAGGTGCTGCCGCACGGCGCCGGCGCCTACGACCCGAACGCCGCGACCAGCGTCATGCCGCACACCGCGGGACCGAACGGCGCCGCCGACCCCACCGCCGTCATGCCTCCGGTGCCGCAGGGGCAGCCCGGCGCGCCCTCCGGCGGGCCCGAGGAGCCGCACCCCTGGCAGAACCAGCTGCGGGCCGCGCGCGACCGTAACGAACAGACGCAGGTCCAGTACCTCGACCCCAGCCAGGACCCGCTGCGCCGCCGCCCCCAGCGGCAGGTCGCCCGGCCGCAGCAGCCGCCCCAGCGGCAGCCCGCTCCGGGGTACGGCTACCCCCAGCAGGGGCAGCCGCAGCGGTACGCCCCGCAGCAGCAGCCCCGGCCCCAGCAGCCCCAGCCGCAGCGGTACGCGCCGCCCCCGCAGCAGCCGCAGCAGCCCCAGCGGGAGCCGCGTCAGCCGCGGCAGCGCAGTGCCAACCCGATGCGGATCCCGGGTCTGGGCTGCCTCAAGGGCTGCCTGTTCACGATCGTCATCCTGTTCGTGGCCGGGTGGCTGGTGTGGGAGCTGAGCCCGCTGCAGGACTGGATCGGCACCGGCAAGGGGTACTGGGAGCAGCTCACGGACTTGTTCACCACGGTGACGGGGTGGATCGGGGACCTGGGCGGGAGCTCGGGTCAGTAGGCTCCGCGAGCAGCGAGTCTGTGGATTTGTCGACATCTGGCGGGTGATTTCTGTCTCCGCGGCAAGGATTGGCTCGCCGGACGCGTAGTTTTGTCGGCTGGGGGTCTGGGGGTCATCCCCCAGGATGGCGCAGCAGCGACAACACGCGTCTGTAGGAGCAGTCTTGGCACGGAAGATCGGCAGCCGGTACACCGCCCACCAGATCCTGGGACGGGGCAGCGCCGGCACGGTGTGGCTGGGCGAGGGACCCGAGGGGCCCGTCGCCGTCAAGCTGCTGCGCGAGGATCTCGCGTCCGACCAGGAACTCGTCGGACGCTTCGTGCAGGAGCGCACGGCGCTGCTGGGCCTGGAGCATCCGCATGTGGTGTCCGTGCGCGACCTGGTCGTCGACGGCAATGACCTCGCGCTGGTCATGGACCTGGTCCGGGGCACCGATCTGCGTACGCGCCTCGACCGTGACAAGCGGCTCGCGCCGGAGGCCGCGGTGGCGATCGTCGCGGACGTCGCGGACGGGCTGGCCGCGGCGCATGCCGCCGGGGTCGTGCACCGGGACGTGAAGCCGGAGAACGTCCTGCTGGACATGCAGGGACCGCTGGGCCCCGGGGGCGCGCACCCCGCGCTGCTGACCGACTTCGGGGTCGCGAAGCTGATCGACTCACCGAAGCGGACGCGGGCGACGAAGATCATCGGTACGCCGGACTATCTGGCGCCGGAGATCGTGGAGGGGCTGCCACCGCGAGCCTCGGTCGACATCTACGCGCTGGCGACGGTGCTGTACGAGCTGCTGGCGGGCTTCACGCCCTTCGGTGGCGGCCATCCCGGAGCGGTGCTGCGGCGCCATGTGACGGAGACCGTGGCCCCGCTGCCCGGAATCCCCGACGAGCTGTGGCAGCTGATCGTGCAGTGCCTGGCGAAGGCGCCTGCGTCCCGGTTGCGCGCCTCCGAGCTGGGGGTGCGGCTGCGGGAGCTGTTGCCGATGCTGGCGGGGATGCCGCCGCTGGACGTGGACGAGCCGGACACGGAGGCGGTGGAGGAGGAGGCGGTGCCGGAGGAGCCGGCGCCGTCGGGGCCGGTGCGGCGGGGGGCGGTGCCCTTGGTTCCCGGGGCGAAGCCGGCCGACTCCAACCGGGACACGCATACGTCGATGAGGGTGCCGGGGCCGGATGAGCTGGCGGGGGGCGCGCGGGGGACCGCGCGGGTGCCTCGGGCCTCCGGGGCCCCGCGACCGGGCTCTGCCCGCCATCGGGCGGCCACGCGGCGACGCCGGATCGCCCTGGGGGCGGCTGCGGTGGTTCTGGTGGCCGCGGCGGGCGTGGGGACCTGGCTGGCGACCACGGGAGACGACGCGGACGCGACACCCCAGGACACGAAGAACTCGGCACCGGCGTCTCCGTGACCGTGGGGGATTTCGCCCCCGCCGCCCTACCCGTCCCTCCCCCAGAGGGGGGACCCCCAGAAGGGGCTCCGCCCCTGGACCCCCGTCGGCCCTGAAGGGGCCTCGTCCTCAAACGCCGGACGGGCTGGGAGGGCGTAGCCACCCTGCTCGGCCGAGGGCGCTTGCCGTAGCCGTTACGCTGGAGGCGTGGCAGTCGTCGATGTATCCGAAGAGCTCAAGTCCCTCTCCTCGACCATGGAGTCGATCGAGGCCGTTCTGGACCTCGACAAGCTGAGGGCAGATATCGCCGTGCTTGAGGAGCAGGCGGCTGCGCCGTCCCTGTGGGACAACCCGGACGAGGCGCAGAAGATCACCAGCAAGCTCTCCCACCTCCAGGCCGAGGTGCGGAAGGCCGAGGCCCTGCGCGGTCGGATCGACGATCTCGCCGTGCTCTTCGAGATGGCCGAGGAGGAGGACGACCCGGACACCCGTGCCGAGGCCGAGTCCGAGCTCACCGCCGTCAAGAAGGCGCTGGACGAGATGGAGGTGCGCACCCTGCTCAGCGGGGAGTACGACTCCCGCGAGGCGCTGGTGAACATCCGCGCCGAGGCCGGTGGCGTCGACGCCGCCGACTTCGCCGAGCAGCTCCAGCGCATGTACCTGCGCTGGGCGGAGCGCCACGGCTACAAGACCGAGCTCATCGAGACCTCGTACGCGGAAGAGGCCGGCATCAAGTCGACGACCTTCTCCGTGCAGTCGCCGTACGCCTACGGCACGCTCTCCGTCGAGCAGGGCACGCACCGGCTCGTCCGGATCTCGCCCTTCGACAACCAGGGCCGCCGCCAGACCTCCTTCGCGGGCGTCGAGGTGCTCCCGGTGGTCGAGCAGACCGACCACGTCGAGATCGACGAGTCCGAGCTGCGGGTGGACGTGTACCGCTCCTCAGGACCCGGCGGCCAGGGCGTGAACACCACCGACTCCGCGGTGCGCCTCACCCACCTGCCCACCGGCATCGTCGTCTCCTGTCAGAACGAGCGGTCGCAGATCCAGAACAAGGCCACCGCCATGAACGTCCTCCAGGCCAAGCTGCTGGAGCGGCGCCGCCAGGAGGAGCAGGCCAAGATGGACGCCCTCAAGGGCGACGGCGGCAACTCCTGGGGCAACCAGATGCGTTCGTACGTCCTGCACCCGTACCAGATGGTCAAGGACCTGCGCACGGAGTTCGAGGTCGGCAACCCGCAGTCCGTGCTCGACGGTGAGATCGACGGCTTCCTTGAGGCCGGAATTCGCTGGCGCAAGCAGCAGGAGAAGTAAGCGAAGCGTTTTGTCGACAAGGCAACTGCCGCCTTCGGGGTGGCAGTTGCCTTTTGTGTTCCTGGATGTCTGGGTTTTACGTCACACTCACAGGCTCCATCCCCCGGCAAAGAACCCGTACTTGGACATCACGCGCGCAACGGCCTTGACGTTGCTTTGAAAAATCGGAAGGGTAAAGCGCGGCATGCGTATCTCTGGGGCGCATGTGAACCGGGGGGCTCGAATTCAGCTCCTTCCGTCGATCACCGCCCCGAGCGCCGCCTCACTGACGATGAGCTACTGGGGGTAGCAACCACATGACCAAGAAGACGCGGATCCGGATCGCGCGGATCGCGGCCGGTGCCGTGATCGCGGCCGGTGCTTCGCTCACTGCCGCCGGCGTCGCTGCCGCTGACACCGGCGAGGACTGCGGTCTGCTCGGCATCTGTGTCACGCCGGAGCCCGACCCCACCGAGCCGGAGCCGGAGCCCACGGAGACCGAGCCGACCGTCATCCCGACGGAGACCGAGCCGACCGAGCCCACCACGGAGCCGACCGAGCCCACCGAGGACCCGGAGCCGACCGAGCCCACGGAGGACCCGGAGCCGACCGACGACCCGGGCAACGGGAACGGCAACGGAAACGGGAACGGGACCGGCAACAACACCGACCCCGACGGCGGCTCCGGTGAGTCCGCCCAGCAGCAGGGTTCCTCGTCCCTGACCGACACCGGTGACGAGACCGCCTCCGACACATCCGCCCAGGGCAGCGGTGAGGAGCTCGCCGAGACCGGTGCCGCGCAGACCACGTTCCTGCTGATCGGCGCCGCGACGATGATCGCCGGCGGCGTCGGCTTCCGGGTGCTTCCGCGTCTGGTGAGCGGCCGTGGCGGTGCGGCTGCCTGAGGGTAGCCGTCCGCGCACACGGTGTGTGACGAAGGGCCCGGAGCGTGGATCGCTCCGGGCCCTTCGGATGTCTTCGGGCCTCCTACGCGAACGCGGTCTGGTGCGCCAGCAGCGCCACCGCCGCGATCAGCACCGCCAGCAGTGCGATCAGCGTCATCGGGGTCAGGTTCGCGAGCGGGTTCTCCATCTGGAGTCGCTCTCGGTTCGCCCGGCAGACCGGGCAGCGGCCCTCGTTCACGGGCGCCGCGCAGTTCGCGCACACCAGCCGGTCGTACGTCATGCGCCTCGCCCTTCTTGTCAGTGGTTTCAGGGGGAGAACGTCTCAGGGTCGCAGAACGTTCCCTTCTCTACTGTGCCAGGTTCCTCCGGGGGCTGCCTGCGCGCTCCCGGAGGAACCCCTGGGTGGGAACAAAACCGCACATCCCTGGCGCAACCCTGACCGGTGCCTGCGCTGCCGCACCCGACTCGCGTATGGTCACGCTCATCTACCCCCGGCGACCCGTGGTGCATCCGTGATCCGATTCGACAACGTATCCAAGGTCTACCCCAAGCAGACCCGCCCCGCACTCAGGGATGTCTCCCTGGAAGTGGAGAAGGGCGAGTTCGTGTTCCTGGTGGGGTCCTCCGGCTCCGGAAAGTCCACCTTCCTGCGGCTGGTCCTCCGCGAGGAGCGGTGCAGCCACGGACAGGTGCACGTTCTGGGCAAGGACCTCGCCCGCCTGTCCAACTGGAAGGTGCCGCAGATGCGGCGCCAGCTGGGCACGGTGTTCCAGGACTTCAGGCTCCTGCCGAACAAGACGGTCGCCGAGAACGTCGCCTTCGCGCAGGAGGTCATCGGCAAGTCCCGCGGCGAGATCCGCAAGTCCGTGCCGCAGGTGCTCGACCTCGTCGGGCTCGGCGGCAAGGAGGAGCGCATGCCGGGCGAGCTGTCCGGCGGTGAGCAGCAGCGCGTGGCCATCGCGCGGGCCTTCGTCAACCGGCCCAAGCTGCTGATCGCCGACGAGCCCACCGGCAACCTCGACCCGCAGACTTCCGTCGGCATCATGAAGCTGCTGGACCGGATCAACCGGACCGGCACGACCGTGGTGATGGCGACGCACGACCAGAACATCGTGGACCAGATGCGCAAGCGCGTCATCGAGCTGGAGAAGGGCCGCCTCGTCCGCGACCAGGCCCGCGGCGTCTACGGCTACCAGCACTGAGACCGCAGCGAGTTCCACGGAAAGGCTTGAAACAGACGCCATGCGCGCCCAGTTCGTACTGTCCGAGATCGGTGTCGGTCTCCGCCGCAATCTGACGATGACCTTCGCCGTCATCGTCTCCGTCGCCCTGTCGCTCGCCCTGTTCGGTGGGTCGCTCCTGATGAGCGACCAGGTCAACACGATGAAGGGCTACTGGTACGACAAGGTCAACGTCTCGGTGTTCCTCTGCAACAAGAGCGACGCCGAGTCCGACCCCAACTGCGCCAAGGGCGCCGTCACCGCGGACCAGAAGAAGGAGATCGTCGCCGACCTGGAGAAGATGTCGGTCGTCGACACGGTGACGTACGAGTCGCAGGACCAGGCGTACAAGCACTACAAGGAGCAGTTCGGCGACTCCCCGCTGGCCAGCTCCCTCACGCCGGACCAGATGCAGGAGTCGTACCGGATCAAGCTCACCGACCCGGAGAAGTACCAGGTCATCGCCACCGCCTTCGACGGGCGTGACGGGGTGCAGTCGGTGCAGGACCAGAAGGGGATCCTCGACAACCTCTTCGAACTGCTCAACGGCATGAACTGGGCCGCCCGCGCGGTGATGGCGCTGATGCTGGTGGTCGCGCTGATGCTGATCGTCAACACCGTGCGCGTCTCGGCGTTCAGCCGGCGGCGCGAGACCGGGATCATGCGCCTGGTCGGTGCCTCGGGCTTCTACATCCAGGCGCCGTTCATCATGGAGGCCGCGGTCGCCGGTCTGATCGGTGGCGCGGTCGCCTGCGGATTCCTGGTGGTCGCGCGGTACTTCATCATCGATCACGGACTCGCCTTGTCCGAGAAACTGAATCTGATCAATTTCATCGGCTGGGACGCGGTGCTGAAGTATCTGCCGCTCATCCTCGCGACGAGCTTCCTGATGCCGGCATTGGCCGCGTTCTTCGCGCTGCGCAAGTACCTGAAGGTGTGACTCTTGCCAAGAGGGGCCGTCCGGTCAACCGGCCGTACGGCCCCTTGCGTTGTCCTAGACTCACCGGCATGTCAGGTCGTGACCTGTTCTGCCAGCCCCGTCGCATTCGCCGCGGGGCCGCCCTGACGTTGGTGTTCGCGAGCGTGCTGGTCGCCGGTGCGGCCACCGGCTCGCTGCCCGGACCCGACCGGAAGCCGGCGCCCGGAGCGGCCCGTTCGACCACCGCCGCCCGCCATGAGCAGGTCGCCGAGGCCGCCGCCGAGGCCATGGCCGACGGCAAGTCGCCCATGGAGGCAGCCGAGCGCGCCGTCAGCCGCAGCGGGGACCGCTGGGGCGCCGTGTACTCCCAGGGCGAGTTCGAGGAGTTCGAGGAGGCCCTGGACGGCCGCTACACCGGCGTCGGGCTGTGGGCGCGGCGCGAGCGGGACGGCCGTATCGAAGTGACCAAGGTGCGCGCCGGGTCGCCCGCCGCCACCGCGGGGATCCGGGCCGGGGACCGGCTGCGCAGTGTCGACGGCGAGAGCGTCGACGGGCGGCCCGTCACCGAGGTGGTCTCCTTACTGCGCGGAGACGCCACTGACGCGCCCGCCGGTACGGCCGTCAGGCTCGGTCTCGAGCGCGGCACACGCGCGTGGAGCCTCACCCTGCACCGGGCGGAGCTGTCCACGGACTCCGTCACCGCCGGCCGGGTCGCCGGCGGGGTCACCGTGATCCGGATCGACTCGTTCACCAAGGGCTCCGGCGACGCGGTGCGCAGCGCCGTACGGCAGGCCCCGGACGGCGGCGGGATCATCCTCGACCTGCGCGGCAACTCCGGCGGCCTGGTCACCGAGGCCGTCACCGCCGCCTCCGCCTTCCTCGACGGCGGCCTGGTCGCCACCTACGACGTCGACGGTGAGCAGCGCGCCCTGCACGCCGAGCCCGGCGGCGACACCACCAGACCCCTGGTCGCGCTCGTCGACGGCGGCACGATGAGCGCGGCCGAGCTGGTCACCGGCGCCCTGCAGGACCGCGGCCGGGCGGTCGTGGTGGGCTCCCGCACCTTCGGCAAGGGCTCGGTGCAGATGCCGAGCAGGCTGCCCGACGGCTCCGTCGCCGAGCTGACCGTCGGGCACTACCGCACCCCGGCCGGGCGCGGAGTCGACGGTCAGGGCATCACGCCCGACCTGGAGGCGGACCAGCGGGCCCTGGAGCGGGCCGAGACCGTGCTCACCGGACTGGGCAGCGAGTAAACCGCTTCCCGCGGACCCCCTCCGTAGTGCGAAAATGGACGGCACTATGAGCAAGGGAATGTACGTACCCAAGGAGTCCCAGCCAAAGCAGGGCGGCACCGCCGCGAAGGCAAGGGAGGGCGAGAAGGGCGGCAAGCGCAAGATCGTCGCCCAGAACAAGAAGGCCCGGCACGACTACGCGATCATCGACACCTATGAGGCCGGCCTGGTGCTCATGGGCACCGAGGTCAAGTCGCTGCGCGAGGGCCGGACGTCGCTGACCGACGGCTTCGTCCAGATCGACCGGGGTGAGGCGTGGCTGCACAACGCCCACATCCCGGAGTACCACCAGGGCAGCTGGACCAACCACTCCGCGCGCCGCAAGCGCAAGCTCCTGCTGCACCGTGAGGAGATCGACAAGCTGGAGGCGAAGTCCCAGGAGACGGGTCACACCATCGTGCCCCTCGCCCTGTACTTCAAGGACGGCCGCGCGAAGGCCGAGATCGCGCTCGCGCGAGGCAAGAAGGAGTACGACAAGCGCCAGACCCTGCGGGAGAAGCAGGACCGGCGGGAATCGGACCGGGCGATCGCGGCGGCGAAGCGGCGGCAGCGGGGCCAGTAGGAATACGGTGGCATCGGTGTGCGTTGTTCACGTAGGATGGCACCAACACCGGACGAAGCTCCGGTGTGCGCATTGAGCTGTTTCTTAATTAAACACAGCAACATGGGGATGATCGGTTTCGACAGCGGCTGTCGAAGCAGGGGAAGCGTGTCGAGGAAGCGGCAATGATCTCGTAAACCATATGTCGCAAAAAATAATCGCCAACACCAAGCGCGATTCCTTCGCCCTCGCTGCCTAAGTAGCGACTCGCGAAGTGTCAGCCCGGGGCTGTTCCCGACCCGGATCCTGGCATCAGCTAGGGAACTAAACCTTGATCCCGGTCACGGGGTGAAGAGGGAAACCAAACAGTGACTGAGCCCGTTCCGGACTTGTCTGGGTGATCCGGAGGGCTGAGAAACTCGTACCAGACTGCACACGGAGAAGCCCTGATTCTGCACCGTTGGACGCGGGTTCGATTCCCGCCATCTCCACAATTCCCATGTACACGAGGGCCCGGCGGTCACATCCGCCGGGCCCTCGTTGTGTTGTCCGGCGACATATCCGAGGGTCGTTCACGGTTCTACGGTCCCTGCGCATGACACAGACCAGAGCCGCGACCTTGCTCGCCGTCCTGACGGCCCTCCTGGCCGTCCTCCTCACCCCGTCACCCGCGTCCGCCGCCTCCCCGCAGGAGGTCACCGGATTCGGCACCAACCCCGGCGCTCTGCGCATGTTCCGGTACGTTCCCGACGGTCTCCCCGCAGGGCGGCCCGTGGTCGTCGCGATGCACGGGTGCACCCAGAACGCCTCCGGATACGGTACCGGCAGCGGGTGGACCCAGCTCGCCGACCGCTGGGGATTCTCCGTCGTGCTGCCGCAGCAGCAGAGCGGCAACAACGCGTCGAACTGCTTCAACTGGTTCCAGAGCGGCGACATCCAGCGCGGCCAGGGGGAGGCCGCGTCGATCGCGCAGATGGTGGACCGGCAGATCGCGGATGTCGGCGGCTCGCGGGTGTATGTCACCGGGCTGTCCGCCGGTGGCGGCATGACCGCCGTGATGATGGCGACGTACCCGGAGATGTTCGCGGCGGGCGGCGTCGTCGCCGGGCTGCCCTACGGATGCGCGCAGGCCGCCGGGTCGCCGTACGTGTGCATGTACGTCGGCGCCACGCAGACCCCGGACCAGTGGGGCGACCGGGTGCGGGCGGCACGGGCCGGGTACGGCGGGCCCTGGCCCACGCTCACCGTGCTCCAGGGCACCGCCGACTACACCGTCAAGCCCGTCAACATGACCGACCTGGTGGAACAGTGGACCGACGTCCACGGCGCCGACCAGGTGGCCGACGCCAGTGACACCGTGGCGGGCTATCCCCACCAGGCCTTCAGGGACCCGGCGGGGAAGACCGTCGTCGAGACGTACAGCATCACCGGCATGGGACACGGCCAGCCCGTCGACCCCGGCGCCGGGAGCACCCAGTGCGGGACGGCCGGCGCCTACTCCCTCGACGTGAACCTGTGCGCCGCGTACCGGCTCGGGCTCGCCTGGGGGCTCAGCGCAGGCTGAACGTCGACAGGCGCTGTCCCCCACCGAGCACCAGATAGACGTCCGTACGGCCCTTCGCCGCGTCCGACAGCCGCGCCGTGACCGTCTCGTAGGTGTACGGCGAGGAGGTCCCGGCGAAGTGCGCCGTACCGGCGAGAGGGCCGTTCGGGGAGCCGAGCCGGACCTCGACCGGGCCGGACTCTCCGGCCAGGCGGACGCTCAACTCATCGGCGCCCCCGCCCAGTTGAGCGTCCGCGAACTTCAGCCAGGCGCCGTCCTTCGACGCCGACACGGCCGTACCGCGCGCCTTAGACTCGTCGACCAGGCGGATGCCCTCGTAGTCGTCGAAGTTCTCGGCGCGGGTCGTGCGGGAGAGGTCGCGGGCGGGGATGGTCTCGCCCTTGACCCGCCAGGTCGTCCGGACGCGGACGTTCGTCGAGGAGGCGCCGGCCATCACGTCGTACGTGCCGGTTTCCGTCACCCACTGAGGGCTCAGTGCACGTTGGTGCGGCGGCAGCTTGCAGCGCCGGTCACCCTCGCGAGTGACGATGAGCATGGTGACCCACTCGACCAGAGCATGCGGGAGGTCGAGTGCGGCAGGACAGGGAACCAACGAGGCTCCTGTGCCGATGGGTTGAGACCTCGAACACCTCCCTCAACGGCGCGGGGGCCTCGTGCGTTGCGTGCCCAGCCGCCGTCACCCGATCAGTGGCCAGTATGAAAGAGCTCAGTGTTGCAGCCACCTCTGGCAAACACCGGCCTCCGCGCCGGTCCCCTCCCGGAGGCGGGCCCTGGGGCGTCCCACGGCGCCGTCCTCTGGGAGGGGAGGCTCAGAAGAGCTCCACGCGGGTCACGTTGACCAGCGGCTGCGTGAAGATCTGGGCATCCAGCAACCCCTGCTCGATCTGGTGCTCTGCCTCAAAGAAGCGGTTGTCACGGACGAGGACCCCGCCCAGGAAGGGCATATTGATGCTGCCCGAGGCGTCCACCGGGAACGAGCCGGAACTCGCGTCGATGGTGCCGTCGGGGTTGAGCATCCGCACGAAGAGCTTGTCCCCCGGTTGGATGGTGATCTCCAGGTCCACCCGGTCGCCCCGAATCCCGAGATTGACGGTGACGGTGGTGAGGATGCCGTCCGTCATGAACCGGTTCTCGATCTCGGCCCGCAGGTCCGGCGTCAGTGGCTTGCCCTCGGCGAGGATCATGTTCAGCGAGGGAATCCGCAGCAGGCGGCTGGCATCGACCGCGTAGTCGTGCGAGAAGTCCGTCACCACCCCCGCCGCGTCCCGTACCTCGACCTGGACGATCTCCCCCAGTTCCAGTGCTGTGGCCGACATGGTCGTTCCTTTCCCGGTGCGCTCGGCCGCCCGTTCGGACCGGGCGGGCTCAGACCACCACCAGCGTCATGACCGTCAGCGGCTCCACCGGTGTACCGGGGGCCGGCGACTGCGAGGTGATCCGCGAGCCCGGACGGCTGGCGTCGCCCCGGACATCGGGGGTCACACCGCTGCGGAGCACGGTGAAGAAGAAGTTGCCCAGCTCCCTGCGGTCGAGCCCGAGCGCGTCCAGCCGGGACCCCAGGAAGTTCAGGCATTGGTCGACGCCCTCCAGGTTGATGCAGGCCAGCAGGTCGATGACCGGTTCCGCCATCTGGCCGACGAGATTGGGCATCGCGTTGGCCGCCGCCGGCGGCGGGGTGACCGGAGGGAGGATCTCCTTCTGCTTCGGCATGTTCGCCGGCAGCCCGGTGAGCCGGAAGTCCGCCTTCCCGCGGATGTCCCGCATGAACACCTCGGGGTCGCGCGCCTCCTTCAGGTTCTCGATGGCGAAGGACGCGGTCTCCTCGATCACGTCGAGGTCGCCGGCGAGCGCCGCCCGCAGGGGCTGGAGGTCCGGCCCGTCCGGCGCGAACTCGAACTCGGCGGTGTGCCGGATGTCGAGGATGTAGTCGACCAGGTTGAGCATGTCGATGCTCTGCGACCGCAGCTTCGCGCAGCGGATCAGCACCCGGCGCTGTTTCTCGATGTCGGCGATGTTCGGCGGGGTCGGCCCCAGTGCGATCGCGTAAGGTGCCAGTGTCACCGTGTACGACCGTGGCTCGGCGCGCACGCTCGCGGTCCACTCGTCCATCGCCTTGTAGAGCTGGTTCACCAGCTCCACCGGGTCTCCGCTGCGCGGCTGGGTGGTGAAGGTGCCGCCGTCGTGGAGGATGAACGCCTCGGCCCGCGCCTCCGCGTTCCGCATCGCCTCCGAGATGCTGATCCGCACCTCGGCCGAGACCGTCACCCCGTAACTGCCCTCCAGCGCGGCGTTGAGCGACATCTTGGACTGCACGCTCTTGGTGTCGATCCGTACGACCCCGAAGAACCGGCCGCCCGTGCCGATACCGCGCACGAAGTACTCGCCGAACTGCTCCTCCAGCGGCTTCCCCCGCTCCACCAGCTTCGCCGCCGCCTCCGACAGCACTGGCGAGTCCATCTGTTCGAAGGCGAAGGTCCGCGAGTTCGACACCATCACGGTGAGGGAGCTCGACTGGATCCGGCACCGCTTGGAGAAATCGAGTGAGGCGGAGCCGCTGAAGAGGCCGACCCCGGCCGAGATATCCGCTCCCACGCCGAGTTCCGACTCCAGATCCTGTGTCGTCTCGATGCGCCGGAAGGTGAAGGAGCCGGTCTCGCCGCCGCCGACCTGCGGCGGGGTCACCGTCCCTGTTGCACCGAGGGCCATGGGGCTGCCGCTCGCCATCGACACCCCGATGCCGATGTCGTATCCGTCGCGCATCGGAACCGTTTCCTGCTTCATCACCACGGCGAATCCTCCGTCCGGCTGTGGGGCCCGACGGGCCTGGGAGAGCTGCCGGGCCGGCGGTTCGCGGGCCCGTCCGGCCCGCCCGGCCGGTGGTCCTCGGCCCGCCGGTTCCGGTCTGCCGGTCTGCTGTTCTGCTCTCGGTCCGGCCGGTGGTCCTCGGCCCGCCGGTTCCGGTCTGCCGGTCTGCTGTTCTGC
>NZ_JAVRBF010001588.1:0-229 GCF_032436805.1 Streptomyces sp. P17
CGGCCCGGGCCAGACACATAAGACAAGTTGCGGCACCAGCGGAACGGGGCAGCAACTGGGTGGCCCGCATTCGCGGGCCATGACACCGAAAGGAAGGGCGCGCTAACGTCGTCGCACCGGACCAATGGAGAATCGCATGCCGCAGAATGCCATCTTCGTGCCCATGGGCGTGCTTGCCGGCGTCACGTTCTTCGTGCTGCTGTTCGTGCCGGCCTCGCGCTTCTTCTCC
>NZ_JAVRBF010001589.1:0-229 GCF_032436805.1 Streptomyces sp. P17
TTCCACTTCGGCACCTTCACTATCGCCGAAGTCAAGGCGCACATGGCCGCCGCCGGCATCCCGGTGCGGCTATGAGCGCGCTGTCCCGCCTTGCCGCCACCATCGCGGCGCGCAAGGGCGCCGATCCGGGCGAAAGCTGGACGGCGCAGCTTCTGGCCAAAGGCCCCGAGAAATGCGCCGAAAAATTCGGTGAAGAATCGATTGAAGCGATTATTGAGGCGGTCAAAGG
>NZ_JAVRBF010001590.1:0-229 GCF_032436805.1 Streptomyces sp. P17
GGCTGCGGCGGCGGTTGCGTTCCGGCAGCACCGCCCAGATCAGGATGAAATCGCCGTTGCTGGCGTGATTGGCGAAATAGACGCGCCGCTGGCGCTGCATCGGGTCGGCGCCGCGCCACTCTGCCCGCACCGCCGTGATAAGCTGGGCGAAAAAGGTGATGACGGTGCCGGTGAACGAAGCAAGCGCGGACCGCAGCGCGGACCGGCCGCGTCGGTTTGCGGGCTGGGG
>NZ_JAVRBF010001591.1:0-229 GCF_032436805.1 Streptomyces sp. P17
GTTAACACCCGGAATTTATAACTCTGCTTATTTTGAGCACAGCTTTTTGGCCCAGCAAATGGGGGTTGAACTGGCGGAAAACCATGATTTCTTTGTTGAAGATGATAGAGTCTGGTTAAAAACCTTACGCGGTAAACGGCAAGTCGATGTGATCTACCGCCGCGTGGATGATACCTTTATCGATCCTTTAGCATTCCGACCTGACTCGGTACTGGGCATTCCCGGCCTG
>NZ_JAVRBF010001592.1:0-229 GCF_032436805.1 Streptomyces sp. P17
TCGCCACCAACACCATCGTAACAGCCCTCAAAATGGTGCTGACCTACCGTGTCTTGCGCCGAATTCAGAAAGAGGCTGAGAAAGATTAGTTTTTTTAGAATGAGCAAGGATTGAATAAAACGTCTATGTTGCTATTTATCCAGATAGATATTAAACATAATAAAAAGGTGGCACCGCCATGAGCTTTGGTCTCATGACGGTGCCACCCTTTTTATTGCTAAGCTCTGAG
>NZ_JAVRBF010001593.1:0-229 GCF_032436805.1 Streptomyces sp. P17
GTTTCTTTCAACTTAGAGGTGATAAGGTCGTTAATCTCGGCAAGACTATTTTTCAAGGCCTGCAATTCCTCTTGAGTGACTTCTTCGCTTACGTTGACATACTTAGCTATCTGGTTGATATTAACCCCTATCCGATTGATTTCTTGCTTGACCCCTATTAACTCTGAAAAATCAATCGTTACAACTGAACCCAATAGCAACATTTTGCGAGCATAATTCTGGAAAGTTT
>NZ_JAVRBF010001594.1:0-229 GCF_032436805.1 Streptomyces sp. P17
TCGAAATCAGCACTACTCAACGACATGATCTGAAATCCACGCAACATCAAAACGCAACGCAGATTCATGAGATAGACCGTTAACCTTAAATGTTCGTAAACCGTTCCTTGTTTCAATGGGTTAGAGCGCGACGACGACGCTCGCGGGAATCCGCGGCGGTGTCGCAACGCCCTTCGATGATGGACCGAGGCCGCCGGATCGACGGCTCGCGCCGCAGAGGAAAGCCGAG
>NZ_JAVRBF010001595.1:0-229 GCF_032436805.1 Streptomyces sp. P17
TGTGGTATATGTTACCAACCCATCATATGCCGTTAATATTATCGCGAAAAGTTTCGGGTTAAGTAAGGGCGATGAAGTACTTACTACAAATATAGAATACGGTGCCTGCGACCGTACTTGGAAGTATTACTGTGATAAGGTAGGTGCTATTTATAAACAAATGCCCGTTGCATTACCGTTAACAACCAAAGACTTTTTTATAGAAGAATTTTTCAAAGGAGTCACTCCT
>NZ_JAVRBF010001596.1:0-229 GCF_032436805.1 Streptomyces sp. P17
GACATCTTTCCCGCCTATGGCGAGGCCGTTGACCGGCTGGTCGCGCGGATCCAGGCCAGTGGCGGAGCCGAGAATGCGCCGCGCCCGGGCGAGCCGATGCCGCCCTTTCTGCTGCCCGACGAGACCGGCAGCCTGGTCGCGCTGTCCTCGCTGATCGCGCAGGGCCCGGTGGGATTGATCTTCTTCCGCGGGCACTGGTGTCCCTACTGCCGGCTCAGCGTGAGGGCGG
>NZ_JAVRBF010001597.1:0-229 GCF_032436805.1 Streptomyces sp. P17
CGGATTTCCGGCGAGCCCGATTCCATGCGCGAATCGGGTTTTTATTTTTGGCACGATGAGCCTCTACGATAAATTCGGGCGCAAGATCACCGACCAGCACGCGCGCCAGCCGGTGCAGCTCTTCCCACGACAGAACCTCGTCGTGCTCCCAGTAATTTTCTGGATCGGCAGAGCGGCAGTACACGCAGCGGAAGTTGCAGCGGTCCGTGACCGAGATGCGCAGGTCGGT
>NZ_JAVRBF010001598.1:0-229 GCF_032436805.1 Streptomyces sp. P17
TACAGATGATCCGTATGGGGCGGAAAAGAGCGGCAGGAGCGCTAGAGGGGGATATCATGGGTATGGTAAAACGAGGAGATATATATTTCGCTGATCTATCGCCGGTAGTGGGGTCGGAACAAGGGGGCATCCGGCCGGTGTTGATCATCCAAAACGATCGGGGCAATCACTTTAGTCCTACAGTGATCGTGGCAGCCATCACTGCGAATATGGCCAAGCCTAAATTGCC
>NZ_JAVRBF010001599.1:0-229 GCF_032436805.1 Streptomyces sp. P17
CGTAGACGCCGCGCGTGCCGCGCAGCGCCTACGTCACCGACGATCGCGGATACGCCATCGCGCGGAGCTCGACGTGCGGGACGATGCTGACGGAGCTGGGCGCGTCGTCGACGCTCTCCGCCGCGCGCGACGCCGCCTCGACCTCGCTCACTTGCACGAGCTGCACGTCGACCTTCGACTGCGCGCCTTGATCGATCGTCACGCTGCGCTCGACGGCGCGGAACCCCTT
>NZ_JAVRBF010000242.1:0-668 GCF_032436805.1 Streptomyces sp. P17
CGGCCACCGTCGCCGCATGGCTACGGCCATGGCTGCCGACCCTGTGCCGGTGGGAGCCCGTCGCCGTCATGCTCGACGAACTCGCCGACGCCAGACGCGACGCGCACACCGCCTGCCCGTGGCGTTCCCAGCCCCGCGTCTGCGCCGGCGTCGCATGCCCCCACTGCCACGACACGGCTCTCGTCATCCCCGCCGGGGAGACTGACACCCACTGCCGCAACTGCGGCCTCATTGTCCCCGAGCGGGATTACGCACGATGGATCGCCGTGCTCGGAGCAGAAGCCGAGCTGGGACCCGAGCTGACCAGGAAGGAGCAATCAGCATGATCCTCACCCACCTGCGACTGTCCCGAGGGGCGCCGCACGACACCCGGTGGCTCCACCAACGCATCGCTGAGGCAGCCAACGAGCCCCGGCCCCTATGGGCGTTCCCGCGCCCCGGCGTGGTCATCACCCAAACCGCCCTACCCATCAGGAGCGTCCAGTGGGCGACGATCGAGTCTCAGGGTGAAGTGGTGTGCTGCGCAGATGGCGCGGCAGTGCAGTTGGCGCTGATCGCCAACCCCACCCGGGCCCTGCGCGAGCATGGTGGTCGCGGTACGCGGACACCGCTCGCCGAAGCTGGCTGGGACGACTGGCTCCGGCACAAACTGGCAGGCGCCGTGGATG
>NZ_JAVRBF010001600.1:0-229 GCF_032436805.1 Streptomyces sp. P17
CGCGTCTCAGTCCGTCCTCCAAGGCGGCGTCCGGCAGGCCGAACTTGCGGGCCACGGCGATCGCGAGCCCGGCGTTGGCGACCTGATGCGCGCCCACCAGACGACCGCGGGGCAAGGCCATGACGCCAGCAGAGTCCTGATAGCGGATGCGGTCGCCTTCCGTCCTTGAATCGAAGTCCCGGCCAGCCAGCATGAGCGGCGCTCGCGCGCTCTCCGCCGCTTGCCTGAT
>NZ_JAVRBF010001601.1:0-229 GCF_032436805.1 Streptomyces sp. P17
TTTTGGTGTGGTTCGGCATACTCGCTGATGGTCTTAAAGTACATCTTGGTCTGCGGGCTGACCAGATAGAGGTCATAGCTATTTTTGTTGACGATATTCTTTGAATCGCTGGTGGTGGTTGCATCCACATGGATATCTTTTCCTTTTTGAGCCAGCAAGTCGGTCACCTTTTTGGCCATTAGGGAAGAGGACATACCGGCATTACAGAAGATCATGACATTTTTCATCA
>NZ_JAVRBF010001602.1:0-229 GCF_032436805.1 Streptomyces sp. P17
GCGATCCGCCGGCAAATTCGCGACGCCGATCGCGAGATCGAGCTCTCGGCGCGCCGCATCGGCGATATTGCCAAGGATATCGCCCGTCTCGATCCGACGGGTGGGGATGCCTTCACGATGACCGTCAACGGGACGCGCTTCGACGAGCGCAAGCTCGCTGGTCGCGCTTTGATGCAGGAGATCCTCACCCTCGTCCAGCTTCAGCACGAAAACGACGTGGTGATCGCCT
>NZ_JAVRBF010001603.1:0-229 GCF_032436805.1 Streptomyces sp. P17
CCGTTTCTGCGCTAGGTCGAAAGACAGGCAGCCCAAGCATAACAAAGCGGCCCCGGCGCGTGCCGGCACGGACCGCAGGGACATTCCGAAGGCAAGCAGATGAGGTTTGAACCCCGCTCGCCGCGACCCGATGAAGCCACCTCTGGGGCGGAACTCGCGCTTGCTTTCACGCAGGACGCGGTGCATGTGCTGCGCCGCAATGAAGGGCGCTGGCGGCCCTTGGGTCAGG
>NZ_JAVRBF010001604.1:0-228 GCF_032436805.1 Streptomyces sp. P17
CCACCGGCTGATGTTTCCGAGGTCCGATTTCTCGCCGAGGGCTGATGGTGGTGTGGGGGACGGGTTCGAGGGCGTGCTGCGCCTGCCGCGCTCGGGTCGCGGCCTGTCCGGGGTGTCTTTCGAGTCGGGGCTGGGGTGGTGGTGGTGGTGGCGCCGGTGGCCGGTGCGGCCGTCAGGGTGCGGTGTCGATGGAGAGCGTCAGGGTGTCGACGGCGGGTGGTGGACGGC
>NZ_JAVRBF010001605.1:0-227 GCF_032436805.1 Streptomyces sp. P17
GGTGACCGGTACTAATAGGCCGAGGGCTTGTCCTCAGTTGCTCGCGTCCACTGTGTTAGTTCTGAGGCAACGACCGTTGCCGGTTTTTTGAGCAGAACGCATAACAGAAAAGTGTGCTTGTTCGCTCGAAACCATTAGGGTTTCGGTGGCCATAGCGTGAGGGAAACGCCCGGTTACATTCCGAACCCGGAAGCTAAGCCTTACAGCGCCGATGGTACTGCAGGGGG
>NZ_JAVRBF010001606.1:0-216 GCF_032436805.1 Streptomyces sp. P17
CGCCGGTTCCGGTCTGCCGGTCTGCTGTTCTGCTCTCGGTCCGGTCGGTGGTCCTCGGCCCGCCGGTTCCGGTCTGCCGGTCTGCTGTTCTGCTCTCGGTCCGGTCGGTGGTCCTCGGCCCGCCGGTTCCGGTCTGCTGTTCTGCTCTCGGTCCGGCCGGTGGTCCTCGGCCCGCCGGTTCCGGTCTGCCGGTCTGCTGTTCTGCTCTCGGTCCGG
>NZ_JAVRBF010001607.1:0-207 GCF_032436805.1 Streptomyces sp. P17
GTGTCGGCGGCGGCTGAATTTTGACCCGTTTTGGGCGGTTGAAACGTGACCCCCGTGTCGTTGGTTGTTGTCGGTCAGTCGGTTTCGGTCGGGGTGGTGGGGACGCGGCCGAGGCTGCGGCCTTTCATGCTGCGGTAGGAGTCGCCTTTGAGGGAGTGGACCTCGGCGTGGTGGACGAGGCGGTCGATCATGGCGGCGGCGACGGTC
>NZ_JAVRBF010001608.1:0-204 GCF_032436805.1 Streptomyces sp. P17
TGTTCGGTGCGTGCCCTCGGCGTGCCGGACGAAGGCCCTCGTACTGGACGTACTTGGGTCTTTGGCCGGTGCGGCGAAAGTGCGTGCCGGGCGCCGTGGGTGCTGTGCGGGACTTTCAAAACACCCCCTAGTACTACAGCCGTAGATCGTGATCTTGTTGGTAGGGGCCGGCGCGGGCATGGGTGCGGCCACCGTTGATCATCG
>NZ_JAVRBF010000109.1:0-14563 GCF_032436805.1 Streptomyces sp. P17
GGCCTTCCCGGCCTCCGCCGTCCGGCCCACCGCGGCCCGCTCGGTCTTCGGGGCCTTGGCCTTCCCGGCCTCCGCCGCGTCCTCGTCGATCGCCGCCGCCAGGTCGATCAGCGTGTCGTGCTGGTACATGCGGTAGATCGACACCGTCAGGCCCGCCGTCCGGGCCGCCGCCAGCACCTTGATCATCAGCAGCGAGTGGCCGCCGAGGTCGAAGAACCGGTCGTGGACGCCGATCTGTTCGACGCCGAGGACGTCGGACCAGATGGCGGCGAGGGTCTTCTCGGTGTCCGTGCGCGGCGGCACGTGGTCGGTGCCGGTACGCAGGGCGCCGCGGTCCACGGCGGGCAGGGCGCGCCGGTCGACCTTGCCGTTGGCGTTCAGCGGCAGGGCGTCGAGGGCGACGAAGGCCGACGGCACCATGTAGTCGGGCAGCCGCAGCGCACAGTGCGCGGCGAGGGCCTCCGCGTCCGGGGTCCCCCCGGCGGCCGGCGTCCAGTACGCGACCAGCCTGCGGTCCCCCGGCACCGGCTCGTGCACGGTGACGAACGCGTCGCGGACCTGGGCGTGGCCGGCGAGGACGGCCTGGACCTCGCCGAGTTCGATGCGGTAGCCGCGGATCTTGACCTGGTCGTCCATCCGGCCGAGGAACTCGACGTTCCCGTCGGCCAGTTGGCGCACCAGGTCGCCGGTGCGGTACAGCCGGGCGCCCGGGACACCGCCGTAGGGGTCGGGCAGGAAGCGCTCCGCGGTCAGGTCGGGGCGGTTCGCGTAGCCGCGGGCCACGCCCGTGCCACCGACGTACAGTTCGCCCGCGACACCGACCGGGACCGGGCGCATCGCCGAGTCCAGCACGTAGGTCGTCATGTTGGGCAGCGGGCGGCCGATCGGCACGACGTCCCGTCCGACGGGCTCGACGACCGGGAAGACCGTGGAGCCCACGGAGGCCTCGGTCGGCCCGTACTCGTTGATGAGGCGGCCCGGGCCGAGGATGTCCAGGGAGCGGTCCGCGGTCGCGCCGGGCAGCGCCTCGCCCGCGACGACGAGGACGGCGGCGAGCTCCTGCGCCTGCTCGGTGGTGAGCTGCTCGGCGAGCAGGTCGAGGTGACCGGGCGTCAGCTTGACGAACGCGTACGGCGCGCCGGCCAGCAGCGCCCGGCCCAGCAGGCCCGGTTCGGTGTCCTGCGGGACGGCGAACACCCGCTGCCCGGTGACCAGCGGCGCCCACAGGTTGGGGACGATCAGGTCGAAGGCGACCGAGGAGAACATCGGCGCACCGCCCCCGCCCTTCGACGCCAGCTCCCGGGCCGCCCAGGCGACGTGGTTGACCAGGCCCCGGTGCGGCACCTCGACGCCCTTGGGGGTGCCGGTGGAGCCGGAGGTGAAGATGACGTACGCCAGCCGGTCCAGGTCGTCGGTGCGGGTGGGCGGGGTGGAGGGCCCCGCGCCGGCGTCGGTGTCGTCCAGGAGGACATCCACGGCCTCGAAGCGGTCCGCGTACGCGGCCTGGGTGAGCGCCACCGCGGCGCCCGAGGTGCGCACGATCGCGGCGACGCGCTCGCCCGGGTAGGACGGGTCGATCGGCACATAGGCGCCGCCCGCCTTCCACACCGCGAGCAGCGCGGCGATCAGGCCGGGACCGCGGTCGAGCTGGACGGCTACCCGCGCCTCGTCGTCGATCCCGCGTGAACGCAGGGCGTGCGCGAGCCGGTTGGCGTGGGCGTCGAGTTCGGCGTAGCTCACCGTGTCGTCCCCGAGGGTGACCGCGGGGGCGTCCGGGACACGGGCCGCCTGCTCCTCGAACCGCTGGAGCACGGAGGCGGGCTCGGCCTCGTACGCCGTGTCGTTCCACTCCACCAGCTGCCGGTGCAGCTCCTGTTCGGGCAGCGGTACGAGGCGGGCGTCGCCGGTGGGGTCGGTCGCCATGGCGGTGAGGACGCCGGCGTACAGGGCGGTGAGCCGGTCGGCGTTCTCGCGTGACAGGGCGTGGGTGTGGGTGGTCATCAGCAGATAGCCGGAGACCGCGGAGACGGCCAGGCCGAACTCGGTGGCTCCCTCGCCGGAACTGTCGCCGACGTCGACGCGCTCGGTGTCGACGTGGTCGAAGTCCTGGTAGCTGAAGCGGACGTCGAGCAGCCGCTCCAGGCCCGCGTCGCGCTGGATGGCCGGCATCGGATAGCGGCGGTGCTCCCACATGCCCGCCTCGTGCGCGAAGACCTCGCGGACCAGCTCCTCCCAGCTGCGGTCGCGGTCGGCGTCGAAGGCGAACGGCAGGGTGTTGAGGTACATGCCGTACACACGGTCGGCGCCGGGTGCCTCGGGGCGGGCGCTGAAGACGAGCCCGGAGTGGAAGCGGTCCTCCTCGGTGACGAGGCTGAGCGCCTTGAGGTGGGCGGCGAGCAGCACGCTCTTGAGGGAGACCCGGGCCCGTGCGGCCAGGGCGCGCAACCCCTGCTCGTACGGCCGGAGCTCGACGGCGACCCGGAACCGCTCACGCGGGGCGCTCCGGTCGCCCGCCCAGGCGTACGGGAGGGTGAAGCGCGCGTACCGGCCGGTGACGTCCTGCCAGTGGCCGCGGTCCGATTCGGAGTCCAGGGAGCGCAGTTCGGCGGCGACGAAGTCGGCGTAGCGGACGGCGGGCGCCGGCGGCTCGGCGGCTTCGGCGTCGTCGCGGGCGCGGCGGTACTCGTCGAGGAGTTCCATCAGCAGCGCGCGGTGGCTCCAGCCCTCGGTGATGGCGTGGCAGACGGTGAGGCCGAGGCGCCAGGCGCCGTCGCCCTCGACATGCGCGGTCATCCGCAGCAGCGGCGCCTGTGCCAGGTCGAACAGGTCGGCGCGCTCGGCGGCGATGAACTGCTGGACCGCCTCGCGGCGGGCCTGCTCGTCGAGCTCTGTCAGGTCGTGGACGGCGACCGGGATGGCCGCCTCGGCGTGCACGACCTGGAGCGGCTCGGCGTACCCGTCCAGGTGGAAGGAGGTGCGCAGCAGCTCGTGCCGGGCGGCGACGGCGTCCGCGGCGGCGCGCAGGGCGTCGGCCGAGAAGGGCCGGTCGTCGTCGGTGATCCGGAACGACGACACGTTGTGGTAGGCGTGCTGGGTCTCGTCGGCGAGCATCTCCAGGACCATGCCGAGCTGCACCTGGGTGAGCGGGTAGGCGTCCACGGCGTCGGCGGGCAGCCGCCGCTCGTCCTCGTCGGTGACCATCGCGAACCGCTCGACGGGCGTGTCCACCTCGGTGCGGGCGGGGCGCCCGGTGAGGAACTCGCTCAGTTCGGCGACCGTGCGGTGCTCGAAGACGTCCCGTACGCCGATGTCGAAGCCGGCCGAGCGCAGCGCCCCGACCAGGGCGACGGCGCGGATGGAGTGGCCGCCGATCTCGAAGAAGCCGTCCTGCACGCCGACCCGCTCAAGGCCGAGGACCTGGGCCCAGACCTGGGCGATGCGCTCCTCGGTGACGGTGCGCGGGGCGACGTAGCCGTCGTCGGTCACCGGCTCCGCGGCGGGCAGGGCGCGCCGGTCGACCTTGCCGTTGGCGTTCAGCGGCAGGGCGTCCAGGGTGACGAACGCGGCCGGGACCATGTACTCGGGCAGGACGGCCGCCAGGTGCTCGCGCAGCGAGTCCACGGTGACCGTGTCCGGGGTGCAGTAGGCGGCGAGTTCCCCGTCGGCGGTCGTGACGAAGGCGTCGCGGACCTCGGGGTGGGCCGCCAGCGCCGCCTGGACCTCGCCGAGTTCGATCCGGTAGCCGCGGATCTTGACCTGGTCGTCGATCCGGCCGAGGAACTCGGTGGCGCCGTCGGCCCGTTGGCGCACCAGGTCGCCGGTGCGGTACAGACGCGCGCCGGGGACGCTGCCGTAGGGGTCGGGGACGAAGCGCTCGGCGGTCAGGTCGGGGCGGTTCGCGTAGCCGCGGGCCACACCGGTGCCGCCGACGTACAGCTCGCCGGTGACGCCGACCGGGACCGGCTGGAGCGCCGGGTCCAGGACGTACGTCGTCATGTTGGGCAGCGGGCGGCCGATCGGCAGGACGTCCGTGTCGGCGTCGGCCGGGACCGGGTGGATCGTGGTGCCGACGGAGGCCTCGGTCGGGCCGTACTCGTTGATCAGCGTCACGTCCGGGGCGAGCGCGCGCCAGCGCTCCAAGGTCGCCCGGGTGAACGCCTCGCCCGCCACCACCAGCACCGGCGCCAGACCCGCCGCCTGCTCGGCGGTCAACTGCTGGGCCAGTACGTCGAGATGCCCCGGCGTCAGCTTGATGAAGCTGTAGGGCGCCGCGGCCGTCAGCTGCTCGCCGAGGTCAGCCATGTCGACGTCCCCCGCGACGGTGTGCACGGCCTGCCCGGTGACCAGCGGCGCCCACAGGTTGGGGACGACGAGGTCGAAGGCCACCGAGGAGAACAGCGGGGCACCGCCCTCGCCTCGGGAAGCCAGCTCGCGGGCCGCCCAGGCGACGTGGTTGACCAGGCCCCGGTGCGGCACCTCGACGCCCTTGGGGGTGCCGGTGGAGCCGGAGGTGAAGATGACGTACGCCAGCCGGTCGAGGTCGTCGTCGCGCTCGGGGGCGTTGACGGGCCGGTTGACGAGCGCGTCGGCCGGCAGCGCGGTGAGGGTGAGCGCGGCGCCCGCGATCTCGCGCATGGCGGCGACGCGGTCTGCCGGGTAGGACGGGTCGACGGGCACATAGGCGCCGCCCGCCTTCCACACCGCGAGCAGCGCGGTCAGCAGGTCGGGGCCGCGGTCCAGCTGGACCAGGACGCGCGACTCGGCGCCGACACCCTCGGCGCGCAGATGGTGGGCCATCTGGTTGGCGCGGGCGTCGAGTTCGCCGTAGGAGAGCGTGCCGCCCGCGTGGCGGACCGCGACGGCCCCCGGGGTGCGGGCCGCCTGCTCCTCGAAGCGCTGGAGCACGGTGCGGGTCTCGGCCCGGTAGGCGGTGTCGTTCCAGGCGACCAACTGCCGCTCGCGCTCCCCCTCGGGCAGGAACGTGGCCCGTGCGTCGCCCTCGGGGTCGGCGGCCATCGCCTCCAGGACCTGGCGCAGCATGGCGGCGAGCCGGTCGGTGCCGGTGCGGCTCAGGGCGCGCGGCGCGGCGGTGAGGACGAGGTGGCCGACGCGGGCGGAGACACCGAGCGGGAACTCGGTGGGGCTGTCGTCGATGCTCGCCAGGTAGTCGACCTGCTCGCGGTCGACCTGGTCGAAGTCGTGGTAGCTGAAGCGCATGTCGATCAGCCGTTCGCCGTCGGCGAGGTCGCGCTGGATGACCGGCATCGGGAAGGTGCGGTGCGGCCACAGCTCGATCTCGCGGGCGAACACGGCCGCGACCAGCTCGCGCCAGGTGTCGTGGTCGCGGTCGTGGGCGAAGGGCAGCGTGTTGAGGTGCATGCCGTAGACGCGGTCGGCGCCGAGGAGCTCGGGCCGGGCGTTGCACACCAGGCCGGAGAAGAAGCGCTCCTCCTCGGTGAGCATGCTCAGCGTCTTCAGGTGGGCCGCGTGCAGGACGCTCTTGAGGGAGGCGCCCGCCTTGGCGGCCAGGGAGCGCAGCCGCTCCTCCAGGTCGTGGAAGGGCACGGCCACCCGGTAGGGGGTGCCGTCGTCGTCCGGGTCGCCGCGCCAGGGTGCGGGCACGGTGAGACGGGCGTGACCGTCGACGATGCCCTGCCAGTACGCCTTGGACTCGTCGGAGTCGAGGACGTCTAGTTCGGCGGCGATGAAGTCCGCGAAGCGCACGGCGGGCGCCTGCGTCTCGGAGGGTTCCTGGCCGTCGCGGATGCGGTCGTACGCGTCGTACTCGTGGAGAACCTCCATCAGCAGGGAGTGGTGGCTCCAGCCGTCGAGGATCGCGTGGCATTCGGTGTTGGTGATCCACCAGCTGCCGTCGCCGGCGAGGTGCGCGTACAGGCGCAGCAGCGGCGGCTCGGACAGGTCGAACAGGCGGGAGCGCTCGGCGACCGTGAACTCGCGCAGAGCTGCCTGGAGTTCGTCGCCGCTGAGGTGGGACAGGTCCCGGGCGCCGACGGGCATCTCGGCGGTGGCGTGCACCAGTTGGAGCGGCACCGAGTAGCCGGTGAGGTCGACGGAGGTGCGCAGGGCCTCGTGGCGGGCGACGACGACCGCGGCGGCCTGCTGGAGCGCGTCGAGGGAGAAGGGGCGCTCGTCGCGGATCCGGAACGAGGTGACGTTGTGGTACGGGTGCTTGCCGTCGTCGGTGAGCATCTCGACGACCATGCCGAGCTGGACCTGTGACAGCGGGTAGGCGTCGGCGAGGCCCTCGGGCAGCTTCGCCCGGTCCGCGGCGGCGATCAGGGAGAACGGCCCGACGGTGCGGGCGGCCTCGGCGGGGGCCGGGCGGCCGGTGACGAGTTCGGCGATCCGGGCGACCGTGCGGTACTCGAAGACATCGCGTACGGCGAGGTCGTAGCCGAGGGCGCGCAGCCGGCCGACGAGAGTGACGGCACGGATGGAGTGTCCGCCGAGTTCGAAGAAGCCGTCCTCGACGCCGACCTGCTCCAGGCCGAGCACCTCGGCCCACACCTCGGCGATGCGCTCCTCGGCGACGGTGCGCGGGGCGACGTATCCCGAGGCGCCGAGGGCGTCCTGGCCCGGGGCGGGCAGGGCGCGCTTGTCGAGCTTGCCGTTGGTGGTCAGCGGCAGCGCGTGGAGGGCCACGAAGGCGGCCGGGACCATGTACTCGGGCAGCTGTCCGGCCAGGTGGGAGCGGAGCTCGCCGGGGGCCGGCGCGTCCTCGCCGGCCGGGGTGACGTAGGCGGTCAGGCGCTTGTCGCCGGGGGTGTCCTCGCGGACCAGGACGACCGCGTCGCGGACCTGCGGGTGGGCGGCGAGGGCGGTCTCGATCTCGCCGAGTTCGATCCGGAAGCCGCGGATCTTGACCTGGTCGTCGATACGGCCGAGGAACTCCAGGCTGCCGTCGGGCATCCGGCGCGCGAGGTCGCCGCTCTTGTAGAGGCGGGAGCCGGGCGGGCCGTACGGGTCGGGCACGAACCGCTCGGCGGTCAGCCGCGGGCGGCCCAGGTAGCCGCGGGCCACGCCGGGGCCGCCGACGTGAATCTCGCCGGGCACGCCGACCGGGACCAGCAGGCCGTCGGAGTCCAGGAGGTGGACCCTCAGGTCGGCCAGCGGGTGGCCGACGGGGTTGCCGGCCTGCGGGTCGAGGTCGGCGTCGGTGAGCCGGTGGTAGGTGGTGTGGACGGTGGTCTCGGTGATCCCGTACATGTTGACCAGGGCGGTCCGGTCCAGTCCGAACCGGTCGGTCCACGGCCGCAGTTCGGACACCTCCAGCTTCTCGCCCGCGAACACCACCGCCCGCAGCGACAGCTCGGCGTCGGTGCCGATCAGCGCACGGAACGCGGTCGGCGTCTGGTTGAGGACCGTGACCTTCTCGCGCACCAGCAGGTCGAGGAACTCCTCCGGCGAGCGGGTCACGGCGTAGGGGACGACGATGAGCCGGCCGCCGAAGAGCAGCGCGCCCCACATCTCCCAGACCGAGACGTCGAAGGCGTACGAGTGGAACAGCGGCCAGACGTCGGCCTCGGAGAACGCGTAGTGCTCGTGGCCGCGCTGAAGGAGCCGGACGACATTGGCGTGGGTGAGGGCGACGCCCTTGGGCTTTCCGGTCGAGCCGGAGGTGTAGATCGTGTAGATCAGGTTCTCGGGGCTGCCGGGGACCGCCGGGTTCGTCTCCGGCCGGCCCTCCTCCTCGCCTTCCTCGCCTTCCCCGCCGAGGAGCAGCAGGTCCACGTCGAAGAGGTGGGCGTGCTCGGAGGTCGTCACCACGACCGGCGCCTGGGCGTCCTCGACGATGTAGGCGATCCGGTCGGCCGGGTTGGCGGGGTCCAGCGGCAGGTAGGCGGCGCCGGACTTGAGGATGCCGAGCAGCGCCGGGATCAGCTCCGGGCCACGCTCCAGGCTCAGCCCGACCAGCGTCTCGGGGCCGGCGCCGCGGGCGATCAGGGCGTGCGCGATGCGGTTGGCGCGGGCGTTGAGCTCGGCGTACGTCAGGTCGGTGCCCTCGAAGGAGACGGCCACCGCGTCGGGCGTGCGCGCCGCCTGCTCCTCGAACAGCTCGTGCACCCGGCGGGTCACCGGCTCCGGCACCTCGGGGGAACCGACGAGCAGGGCCCGCTCCTCGGCGCCGAGAATGTCGTACGACGACAAGGGCGCGGCCGGTTCGGCGGCGACGGCGTCCAGCAGCCGCAGCAGATGGCCGGCGAAGCGCTCCACCGTGGCCCGGTCGAACAGGGCGGTGGCGTACTCCAGGTGGCCGCCGAGCGAGCCGCCGGCGCCCGCGCGGACCTGGAGGTCGAGGTCGAACTTGGCGACCTTGCCGGAACCCTCGAACGGCGTGACGTCCACGCCGGGGAAGGCGAAGGCGGCGCCGCGGTCGCCGTGCATGGTGAACGCGACCTGGAACAGCGGGGTGCGGGACAGGTCGCGCTCCGGGCCGATGGCCTCGACGACCTGGGCGAAGGCGACGTCCTGGTGGTCGTAGGCGTCCAGGACCGTGGCGCGGGTGCGGGCCAGCAGGTCGGTGAAGGCGGGGTCGCCGGTCAGGTCGCCGCGCATCACCAGGCTGTTGATGCCGTAGCCGATGAGCTGCTGGAGCTCGGGGCGGCCGCGGCCGGAGACCACGGTGCCGACCGCGATGTCGGTGCGGCCCGTCCAACGGGCCAGCAGGCTCTGGTAGGCGGCCAGGAACAGCATGAACAGGGTGGAGTCGTGGCGGGCGGCAAGCTCACGCAGCCGGGCCGCGAGGGCGTCCGGGACCTGGAAGGCGACCGAGGCGCCCGCGCCGTCGCGCACCGCGGGGCGCGGGCGGTCGGCGGGCAGGTCGAGCGGGGTCAGGTCCGCCAACTGGCGCTGCCAGTAGCCGAGGTGGCGCTCGATGACCTCGCCGGTCAGCTCGGCGCGCTGCCAGGCGGCGTAGTCGGCGTACTGCACGGCGAGCGGCGCCGGGGCCGAGCCCGTGTACAGCTCGCCGAGCTCCTGCCCGAAGACGCCGGTGGACCAGGCGTCGCAGGCGATGTGGTGGAAGACCACCGCGAGCAGGTGCCCGTCGTCCGCGAGCCGGATCAGCCGGCCGCGCACCGGCCAGTCCCGGCCGAGGTCGAAGGGACGGGCCAGATCGGCCTCGACGAGCGCGCGGGCCGCGTCGTCGTCGGCGGCCGTGGACTCCTGGAGGGGCGCGGGCCGGGGCTCGTCGATCACCTGGACGGGCTCGTCCCCGTCCAGCGCGTATCGCGTCCGCAGGATCTCGTGCCGCTCCAGCAGCGCCTGCCAGGCCCGGCCCAGCGCCTCGGTGTCGAGGGCGCCGCGCAGCCTGAGGACGAGCGGCACGAGGTACTCGGGGCTGTCCGGCTCCAGACGGCTGAGGAACCACATCTGCTGCTGCCCGTACGACAGCGGCAGCGGCGCATCCCGGCCGGCGCGCGGAATCTCCGACCGCCGCCCGCCCGCGGCCCGCCGCCCGGCGAGCCGCCGACGCAGCAACTCGGCGCGCAGAGCCTCGGCGCCCGGCCCCTCGGCAAGGACACCCGAGACCGAGCTCTGCTCGACTTCCCCAGCGGCCGGGCCCTGTGCACCGCCCCCCACCCCACGCCCCACCAACTCCGCGCGAAGCGCCCCGGCATCGGCGCCCGAGACCGAGCTCCGCTCGACTTCCCCAGCGGCCGGGCCCTGTGCTCCACCCCCGACCCCACGCCCCACCAACTCCGCGCGAAGCGCCCCGGCATCGGCGCCCGAGACCGTGCTCTGCTCGATTTCCCCGGTGCTCATGCCTTGTGCTCCTTCAGCGATGCGTGGGTCGGAAAGTCCGTGATGGCGTCGCGCAGCAGCTCGGCGTCGGACAGCGCGTCGATCTGCGCCATGACGCGCTCCTCGACGGCGGCCGCGAGGCGGGCGATCGTCGGCTCCTCGAAGACCGTGCGGACGGCGAAGTCGATCTCGTACTCCTGCTGGAGGTGCGAGATGAGGCGGATCGCGAGGATGGAATTGCCGCCGATGTGGAAGAAGTTGTCGTGCGCGCCGGCCTGGACGCCGAGCAGTTCGGTCCAGATCTCGGCGATGCGCTCCTCGACCGGCCCGCTGGGCGGGATGTGCCCGTCGTCGGCGGCGGGGCGGCCCGGGACGGGCAGCGCGCGCCGGTCGATCTTGCCGTTGGCGTTGACGGGAAGGGCGTCGAGGCCGGTGAAGGTCGCCGGGATCATGTAGTCGGGCAGCCGCTCCGCGAGGTGCTCGCGCAGGGCGTCGGCGGCGACGGTCTCCGGGGTGCAGTAGGCGGCGAGTTCGCCGTCCACGGTCGTCACGAAGGCCTCGCGCACCTCCGGGTGACCGGCCAGCACCGCCTGGACCTCGCCGAGTTCGACGCGATGCCCGCGGATCTTGACCTGGTCGTCGATCCGGCCGAGGAAGGCCACATTGCCGTCGGGCAGCCGGCGGACCAGGTCGCCGGTGCGGTACAGGCGGGCGCCCGCGACCCCGCCGTAGGGGTCGGGCAGGAACCGTTCGGCGGTCAGGTCGGGGCGGCCCGCGTAGGCGCGGGCGACGCCCGTGCCGCCGACGTACAGCTCGCCGGTGACGCCGACCGGGACCGGCTGGAGGGCCGCGTCCAGGACGTACATCGTCATGTTGGGCAGCGGGCGGCCGATCGGCAGGACGTCCGGGATGCCCTCGGTGCCGTCGGCCGGGACCGGGTAGACGGAGGTGCCGACGGAGGCCTCGGTCGGGCCGTACTCGTTGATCAGCCGCATGTCCGGGGCGAGTTCGCGCCAGCGCTCCAGCGTGGCCCGGGTGAACGCCGCGCCCGCCACCACCATCACCGGCGTGAGCGCACCCGCCTGCGACGGGCTCAACTGATGGGCGAGGACGTCGAGGTGACCGGGGGTCAGCTTGATGAAGCTGAACGGCTCGGCTTCCGCGAGCCGCTTGCCCAGCTCGGACATGTCGGTGTCCTGCGGCAGCAGGAACAGCCGCTGGCCGCTGACCAGCGGCGCCCACAGGTTGGGGACGACCAGGTCGAAGGCGACCGAGGAGAACAGGGCGCCCCCGCCGTAGTCCTCGCCGGCCAGCTCGCGCGCCGCCCAGGCGACGTGGTTGACCAGGCCCCGGTGCGGCACCTCGACGCCCTTGGGGGTGCCGGTGGAGCCGGAGGTGAAGATGACGTACGCCAGCCGCTCCAGGTCCCGGGTGCGGGCGGGCGCGGTCGCCGGGCGGGCGGCGATCTCGGCGGCGTCGGCGTCGACCAGCACCGGCCGGGCGCCGGAGTCCTGGAAGCGGTGGGCGTAGGCGGCGGAGGTGACCGCCGTGCGGGCCCGGGCCGCCGTGCACATCGCGGTGATGCGGTCGGCGGGGTAGGACGGGTCGATCGGGACGTAGGCGCCGCCCGCCTTCCACACCGCGAGCAGCGCGGTGACCAGCTCGGGCCCCCGGTCCAGCAGCACGGCGACCCGCGCCTCGCAGCCCGCGCCCCGGGTGCGCAGCTGATGGGCGAGACGGTTGGCGGCGGCGTCGAGTTCGCCGTACGTCATGGTCCGGGTGCCGCAGGTCAGCGCGGTGCGCTCGGGTTCGGCGGCGGCCTGTGCCTCGAACAGCTCGAAGACGGCCTTGTCCGCGACGGGGTAGGCGGTGTCGTTCCACTCGGTCAGCAGCCGGCCGCGCTCGTCGGCGGTCAGCAGGTCGACCGTGCCGAGCGGGGTGCCGGGGGCGGCGGAGACCCGCTCCAGCAGCGTCAGGAAGTGGCCGGTCATGCGCTCGGCGGTGGCGCGGTCGAACAGCGAGGTGGCGTACTCCAGGACGCCGTCGAGCGCGCCCTCGGGGGTCTGCCGCATGAACAGCGACAGATCGGTCTTGGCGACCTGCCAGGCCTCCGTGAACGCGGCGAGGTCGGCGTCGGCGGTGACGACACTGGTGACGCCCTCGCTGTGCAGGTCGAAGGCGACCTGGTAGAGCGGGGTGCGGGACAGGTCGCGCTCGGGCTGGAGCTCGTCGACGAGCCGCTCGAAGGGCAGCTCCTGGTGGACGAGGGCGGCGCGGGCCGCGTCCCGGACCCGGCCGAGGGCCTCGGTGAAGCTCACCTCGGGGCCCAGACCGCAGCGCACGACCAGCGAGTTGAGGAAGAACCCGACCATGTTCTCGGTCTCGGGCCGGGTGCGGCCCGCGACCGGGGTGCCGACCGGCACGTCCCACTGGCCGCTGTAGCGGGCGACGAGGGTGGCGTAGGCGGTGAGCAGCGTCATGAACGGCGTCGCGCCCTGCGCCCGCCCCAACTCGGTGAGCCGCTGGGCGAGTTCGGGGGCGATCCGGAACGGCACGACGGCGCCGCGCGGGTCGCGGACAGCCGGGCGGGGCTTGTCGGTGGGCAGGTCGGTCGGGGTGATGCCGTCGAGGGCCGTCCGCCAGTGCGCCAGCTCCCGCTCGATCACCTCGTCGGTGAGGCGGGCGTGCTGCCAGGCGCCGTAGTCGGCGTACTGGAGGGCGGGCGAGGGCAGTCGGTCCCCGGCGCACAGGGCGCGCAGCTCCCGCTCCAGCAGCACCGTGGACCAGCCGTCGCAGGTGATGTGGTGCAGGGTGAGCAGCAGCAGGTGGTCCTCGCCCGGGATCCGGACCAGCAGCGCCCGCCACAGCGGGCCCTTTGCGAGGTCGAAGCCCCGCTCGAACTGCTCGCCGAACAGGGCGGCCACACCCTCGGCGGTGGTGTCCGCCACCCGCAGCTCGACGCTCTGCGCGCCGGGCGCGTCGATGACCTGGCGCGGCTCGCCGCCCTGGCTGATGCAGCGGGTGCGCAGCGGCTCGTGCCGTGCGGCCAGCGCGTCGAGGGCGGTGTGTACGTCCTCGGCGGCGAGGGTGCCGGGCAGGCGCAGGAAGAGGGGGGCGACCCACTCGGGGCTGCCCGGGTGCATCCGGTCCAGGAACCAAAGGCGGCGCTGGCCGGAGGACAGGGGCAGTTCCCCGTCGCGGGGGACGGCGACGAGGGCGCCGGTCTCCTCGGCCGGCTTTCCGATCAGCCGGGCCTGGGCCTCGACCGTCGTCGCCGCGAACAGACCGCGCAGGGACACCTTCTCCCCCGACGCGCCGCGCAACCGTGCCGCGAGCCGGGTCAGTTGCAGGGAGGTGCCGCCGAGCGCGAAGAAGTCGTCGTGGGTGCCGACCCGGTCCACCCCCAGCAGCTCCGCCCAGACCCCGGCGACGAGTTCCTCGGCGGCGTCGCGCGGGGCGGTGAAGGCAGCCGGCTTCCCGGCCTCGGCGATCTCCTCGGCGGAGGGCAGCGCCGCCCGGTCGACCTTGCCGCTCGGCAGCAGCGGGAAGGCGTCCAGGACGTGGAAGAGCGCGGGCACATGGCTCTCCGGCAGCCGCTCGGCGAGGAAACCGCGCAGTTCGGCGGTCTCGACGGTCCCGGTGAGGTGCGCGGCGAGGCGCTTGCCGCCGTCCTCCGCCGGGTACGCGACGACGACCGCGCCGGTAACCTCGGGGTGCGCGGCGAGCGCCGCCTCCACCTCGCCGGGCTCGATCCGGACGCCGTTGACCTTGACCTGGTGGTCGAGGCGGCCCAGGTACTCCAGGGTGCGGTCGGCCCGCCAGCGCACCTGGTCGCCGGTGCGGTACAGCCGGGCGCCGGGCTCGGTCGCGTACGGGTCGGGCACGAAGCGCTCGGCGGTCAGGTCGGGGCGGCCGACATAGCCGCGGGCGACACCGACCCCGCCGGCGTACAGCTCGCCGGGAACACCGACCGGCACGGGCGCGAGGCCGGCGTCCAGGACCAGGACGCGCATACCGGGCAGCGGGCGGCCGATGGGCACCGGGCCCGTGGTGAGCGCGGGGTCGACGAGCTGGGCGGTGACATCGATGGAGCACTCGGTGGGGCCGTAGGTGTTCCAGACCTCAAGTCCGTCCCCGGCCTTCTCGCGCAGCCGCGTGACCAGCTCGGCGTGCAGGGCCTCACCCGCCGAGAACAGCAGCCTGAGCGAGCCGCAGCCGCTGAAGTCGCCCTCCTCGACGAGGAGCCGCAGCACCGACGGCACGACCTGCAGAACGGTGACGCCGTGGTCCGCGACCGCGCGCAGCAGCGCCGCCGGATCGCGTTCGGCGCCCGCCGGGGCGAGCACCACGGCGGCCCCGCTGACCAGCGGGGCGAAGATCTCCCATACGGCCGCGTCGAAACCGATGGTCGTCTTGAGCAGCACGCGGTCACCGGCGCCGAGCGCGTGCCGCTCGGCGGTCCAGCCGACGCGGTTGGCGATTCCGGCGTGGGTGACGGCGACGGCCTTGGGCTTGCCGGTGGAACCGGAGGTGAAGACGGCGTAGGCGACGCCCGCGGGGTCGGCGACGGGCGGCTCGGGCCCGTCCGTGGCCGGCTCGCCCGCGGGCGGCGTGAGGTGCCGCGCCCCCGCCTCCCGTACGACCGGGGCCAGTTCGGGCCCGGCGAGGACGAAAGCGGCCCCGGCCTCACGGACCAGGCCGGTCAGGCGCGCGTCCGCGGGCGGCTCGCCCGCGGGCGGCGTGAGGTGCCGCGCCCCCGCCTCCCGTACGACCGGGGCCAGTTCGGGCCCGGCGAGGA
>NZ_JAVRBF010000010.1:0-152215 GCF_032436805.1 Streptomyces sp. P17
GTTGGGCCGCAGGGCAGTCCGTGAGCTCCAGCACACCGCAGTGGCACGTATCCGGCTCAGGTCCCGGGGATCGTCGTACGGCCGCATGTCAGTCCCTGAGCTCCAGTACGCCGGATATGCCGGCGCGGCGCGGCGGGGTGCCGTCGTCGAGGGTCGCGTCGTCGGCTATGCGGCCGTCGAAGAAGCTGATCACCCGGTCCGCGGCGCTCGCGAGACGGGCGTCATGGGTGACCAGCAGGATGGTCTGGCCGCGCTGGTGGAAGCGGGACAGCAGCCGCATCACCTCGCGGGTGCCCTTGCTGTCCAGGCTGCCCGCGGGCTCGTCGGCCAGCAGCAGCGGGGGCTGGTTGACCAGGGCGCGGGCCAGCGCGACCCGCTGCTGCTCACCGCCGGACAGCTCGCCCGGCATGCTGCGCTCCTTGCCCGCGAGGCCCAGCTCGGCCAGCAGCTCCTCCCGCTCGGCGCGCGCCTTCCTGGGCGGGACACCGGCGAGGAGGGCGGGCAGCTCGACGTTGTCCGCCACGGACAGGTTGGACACCAGGTTGAAGAACTGGAAGACGATCCCGATGCGCTTTCTGCGCTCCACGGCCCAGCGCCCCTCGCTCCACGCGTCCGTGGGCACGCCGTCCAGGCGGATGCTGCCGCTGTCCGGTCGCTGCAGACCGCCCAGCAGATGCAGCAGCGTCGACTTCCCGGCGCCGGAGGGGCCGGTGATCGCCACGAACTCGCCGGGTGCCACCCGCAGGTCGACCCCGCGCACGGCGTGCGCCGGGGCGCCCTCGCCGTAGTGCGTCTTGACCAGGCTCTCGGCGTGCAGCACGGGAGCGGGACCGTCGCTCATTCCAGCTCCTCCAGCTCTTCCTGGCAGCGCTCCAGCCAGTCGAGATCGGCCTGGAGATGCAGCATCGCGCCCTCGATGAGCAGATGGGCGATGCGGTTGTCGCGGTCTTCGGCGGCGGCCAGCTTCGAGAGGTTGCGCATGGTGGTGAGGTACTGGCGCCGCTGTTTGTTGATGAGGGCGATCTGGTCGGCGAGGCCGGTCCGGGGAGCGAGGGCCAGCTTCATGAAGAACTCGTCCCGCACCCGCGGCTCGTCCTCGGTCTCCTCGAACCAGGCGCTCAGCGCCTCCCGCCCGGCGTCGGTGAGGTGGTAGACCTTCTTGTTGGGCCGGCTGGACTGTTCGACGTCCTCGCCCTCGATCAGTCCCGACTTTTCGAGGCGGCCGAGGGTGACATAGATCTGGCCGACGTTCGGCTGAGGGTACGCCGAGCCCAGCAGTTGCTCAAGGTCCTGCTTGAGCTCGTAGCCGTGGGCGGGGCCGCGCGCGAGGAGTGCCAGGAGGGGCAGGCGCACTCGTGCTGTCCTCCTCGGGTCCTCGCCATGTGCGACAGGCGTAATGTGCGACAGACCCTAGTATCGCGCATACCTAACAGGTATACATGGCCTCTGGCGACGACGCCCGTGCCGGTGTACAAGGAGGAACCTATGCGGTGGATACACGCCGCCGGTAGGGGCCTTCTCGTTCTGCTGGTGGTCCTGACCGGTTACGCAGCCTCCGGTGTGCGCTCCGGTGGGGCGGACGACGGTGGGCGCGGTCCGCTCACCCTGGCCACGGCCGGTGACCTCACCGGCTACCTCGGCCCCCTCCTGGAAGGCTGGAACCGCACCCACCCCGGTGAGCGGGTCACCCTCGTCGAGCTGCCGGACTCCGCCGACGAGAGCCATGCCCAGATGGCCACCGACCTGCGGGACGACGGTCGGGGCCGGTTCGACGTGCTCAACATCGACGTGAACTGGACCTCCGAGTTCGCGGCGGCGGGCTGGATCCGGCCGCTGCCGCGGGACCGCTTCCCGCTGGAGACCTTCCTGCCCCCGGTCGTCGACACGGCGACCTACGACGGCCGGCTCTACGCCGTCCCGTACGTGACCAACGCCGGCCTGCTCCTCTACCGCAAGGACATCCTCGCCGAGGAAGGGGTCGAACCGCCGCGCACCTGGGCCGAGTTGGAGCAGCTGGCGAAGACGATCGCGCCGAAGCACGGACTCGACGGCTACGCGGGCCAGTTCCTGCCGTACGAGGGGCTCACCGTCAACGCGGCCGAGGCCGTCTACTCGGCGGGCGGGTCCATCCTCGGCGGCGAGGGCGAGCGGGTCACCGTCGACTCGGCGGCCGCCCGCGAGGGCATCGGGTTCCTGGCGCGCGGGGTGCGCGAGGGCTGGATTCCGCAACGGGCTCTGGCCTACAAGGAGGAGGAGTCCAAGCAGGCCTTCCAGGACGGACGCCTGCTCTTCCTCCGCAACTGGCCCTACGCCTATGTCGTCGCCGACGCCGAGGGGTCGCCGGCCGCCGGGAAGATCGGCGCAGCGCCGTTGCCGGGGCCGGACGGGCCGGGCACGAGTGTGCTCGGCGGCTCCAATCTGGCCGTCAGTACGCATGCCCGGTACCCCGACTCCGCCGCGCGTCTGATGGCGTATCTGACCAGTGAGCGCGTCCAGCGCCAGGTCCTCACGCGCGGCGCGCTGCCGCCGGTGCGGGCCGGTCTCTACGGGGATGCCGAACTCATCAGGGAGTTCCCGTACCTGCCGACCCTGCGCGAGAGCGTGCTCACGGCCGCGCCGCGCCCCAAGAGCCCGCGCTACGACCAGGTCAGCCTGGTGGTGCAGGCCGTCGTGCGGGACGCGATGACCGGGCGCATGACGCCCGAGGCAGCGGTACGGAGACTGGCGCGCGAGCTGGCCGCGGTCTCCGGTCGCTGAGCCCCCTAGTTACCTGTTAGGTAACGCGGATATTTCATCTGGCCTCAGTGTGGCCTAGTAAGTCCGGATTTGAGATCACAACTCGCCAGTAGCCTGCGTTCTTTTCATTGACACCCTCAGGATACGCCTACCTAACATGCATACATGTTGAGTAAGTACCGCTGGTGGCGGGACGCGGTGATCTACCAGGTGTACGTCCGCAGCTTCCTGGACAGCACCGGCGACGGCGTCGGCGATCTCGCAGGCGTCCGGGCCGGACTGCCGTATCTGAAGAAGCTCGGCGTCGACGGGATCTGGCTGAGCCCCTTCTATCCCTCGCCGCAGCACGACCACGGTTACGACGTCGCCGACTACCGCGATGTCGACCCCCTGTTCGGCGACCTCGCCGAGTTCGGCCTGCTGATGGCGGCCGCCCGGCGGCTCGGCGTCAAGGTGCTGCTGGACATCGTCCCGAACCACTGCTCCAGCGAGCACCCGTGGTTCCGCGAGGCCCTTGCGGCGGAGCCCGGCAGCGTGGCCCGCGCCCGCTTCCACTTCGCCGACGGCCGTGGCCCGGACGGCGCCGAGCCGCCCAACAACTGGCACTCGATGTTCGGCGGCCCGGCCTGGACCCGCGTCGAGGACGGCCAGTGGTACCTGCACATGTTCGCGCCCGAGCAGCCCGACTGGAACTGGCGCAACCCCGAGATCGGCGCCGAGTTCGACCAGGTGCTCCGCTTCTGGCTCGACCGGGGCGTCGACGGCTTCCGTATCGACGTCGCCGCCGGTCTCTTCAAGCACCCGGACCTGCCCGACTCGGACGACCCCGAGGCCGACGCCCGCACCCGGGACTCGGTCAACCCGCTCGCCTGGAACCAGCCCGAGGTGCACGACGTGTGGCGCCGGTGGCGGGCCGTCTGCGAGGAGTACACCGCCCGCGACGGCCGTGAACGGCTCCTGGTCGGCGAGGTCTCCGTGCCGACGGCACGCGAACACGCCCTGTACGTCCGCCCCGACGAACTCCACCAGGCCTTCTTCTTCGACCTGCTCGGCGCCCCCTGGGACGCCGACGCCTTCCGCAAGGTCATCTCCGAGGCGATGCAGGACATAGCCGGCACGGGTTCGACGGTGACCTGGGTCCTCAACAACCACGACCAGGTCCGCACCGTCACCCGCTACGGCGAACCCGCCACCGAGGGCAGCGGGCTCGGCGCCGCCCGCGCCCGCGCCGCCGCGCTGCTGATGCTGGCGCTGCCGGGAGCCGCGTACATCTACCAGGGCGAGGAGCTGGGCCTGCCCGAGGTCGTCGATCTGCCCGACGACGTGCTCACCGACCCCATCTTCCGGCGCACCGGAAGCCGCGCCCGGATCCGGGACGGCTGCCGGGTGCCGCTGCCCTGGTCGGGACAGGCCTCGCCGTTCGGCTTCACCTCCGGTGTCGAGGGCGCCAAGCCCTGGCTGCCGCAGCCGTCGTACTTCGCCGAGTACGCCACCGACCGCGCCCTCGCCGACACCCGCTCCTTCTGGCACCTGTACCGCGACGGCCTCCAACTGCGCGCCTCACTGCCCCAGTTGGGCGAGGGCGAGCTGCGCTGGCTGGACAGCGCGCCCGGCGTCCTCGCCTTCACCCGCGGCGACGGGGTGGTCTGCGCCGTCAACTTCGGTACGGCCCCCGCCCCCGCCCCGGTCTCCGGCACCCCGCTGCTGTCCAGCGGCCCCTGCCCGGCCGGGGTCCTCCCCGGCGCCACGGCCGCCTGGTGGATCGGCGACCTCTGATTTTCCGTCAACTCCCAACCTTTTGAAGGGACATCAACGATGATGCGACGACTGCTCGTGGGCTGCACCGCCCTCACCCTGGCCCTCGGCGCGACCGCCTGCGGCGGCGGCCCCGTCACAGCCGGCGGCGGCGACCAGGCGCTCAGCGGCCAGACGGTCACCGTGGCCGGTGTCTGGTCCGGCAGCGAACAGAAGAACTTCCAGAAGGTGCTGGACGCCTTCGCCGAGAAGACCGGCGCCAAGACGCAGTTCATGTCCACCGGCGACAACGTCTCCACCGTCGTCGGCAGCAAGATCGAGGGCGGCAACGCCCCCGACGTCGTCCTCGTGCCCCAGGTCGGCGTCCTGAAGCAGTTCGCCGGACAGGGCTGGCTCAAGCCGCTGTCCCAGAAGACCGAGAGCGCGGTCGACGCCAACTTCGCGAGCGTCTGGAAGACGTACGGCAGCGTCGACGGCACCTTCTACGGCCTCTACTTCAAGGCCGCCCACAAGTCGACCGTCTGGTACAGCCCCGACGCCCTCGACCAGGCCGGGGTGGAGCCGCCGCGGACCTTCGAGGCGATGCTCAAGGCCGGGCAGACCGTCTCCGACTCCGGGCTCGCCGCCTTCTCCGTCGCGGGCCAGGACGGCTGGACGCTCACCGACTGGTTCGAGAACGTCTATCTCTCCCAGGCCGGACCCGAGAAGTACGACGCGCTCGCCGCGCACGAGCTGAAGTGGACCGACGCCAGCGTGGTCGAGGCGCTCACCACCCTCGGCACGCTCTTCAAGGACGAGCAGCTGATAGCCGGCGGCCAGGACGGCGCCCTCAACACCGACTTCCCCGGCTCGGTGGAGAAGGTCTTCGGGCCGAAGGCGGAGGCCGGCATGGTCTACGAGGGCGACTTCGTCGCGGGCGTCGCCAAGGACCAGTTCGGCAAGTCCATCGGCGACGACGCCAACTTCTTCCCGTTCCCGGCGGTCGACGGCGGCGAGGCACCCGTCGTCAGCGGCGGCGACGCGGCCGTCGTACTGAAGGACGGCAAGAACCAGAAGGCCGCCCAGGCGCTCGTGGAGTACCTGGCGACCCCGGAGGCGGCCGCGGTGTGGGCCGAGGCGGGCGGTTTCCTGTCCCCGAACAAGTCGCTGGACCCGGCCGCGTACAGCGACGGGGTCACCCGGGCCACCGCCAAGTCCCTGATCGCCGCCGGGGATTCGGTCCGCTTCGACATGTCCGACCAGGCGCCCGCGGCCTTCGGCGGCACCAAGGGCACCGGCGAGTGGAAGATCCTCCAGGACTTCCTGCGCGACCCGTCCGACCCGAAGGGGACCGCGGCGAAGCTGGAGGCCGCCGCGGCCAAGGCGTACAAGGGCTGACGCGCCATGACCGCGACCCTCGTCAAGGAGACGAACCCCCCGCCGCCCGTCGCGCTCCCCGAGCGGGCCCGGCGCCTGCGGCGGCGGGGGCGGATCATCGCCCTCCTCTTCGTCCTCCCGGCGCTGCTGCTGCTCGGCGCGCTCGTCGTCTACCCCGTGCTGTTCTCCGTCGGCCGCAGCTTCTTCGACGCCTCCGGCACCCGGTTCGTGGGCGGCGAGAACTACTCCGAGATGTTCCGCGACCCGGCCACCCTCAAGGCCGTCCGCAACACCGCGATCTGGGTGGTGGTGGCCCCGGCCCTGCTCACCGGGCTCGGCCTGATCCTGGCCGTGCTGGTGGAGAAGGTCCGCTGGGCGACCGCCTTCAAGCTGCTGCTGTTCATGCCGATGGCGGTGTCCTTCCTCGCCGCCGGCATCATCTTCCGGCTCGCCTACGACGAGGACCCCGACAAGGGCGTCCTCAACGCCGCCGTGGTCTCCGTCCACGACGCGATCAAGGGCACGTCGGCGTACCCGACGGCGCGTGGCAGGGAGGGGCAGGGACTGACCAAGTCCGCGGACGGCTCGTATCGTACGAGCGCCTCGACCGGGGAGTCGGTGACGCTCGGCCTGGTCGGCGTCCCGCCCAAGGAACTTCCCGCGGACGCCGAACCCGCCTACCGGGCCGCCGCCCGCGAGGCCGCCCCCGGCGAACTGAGCGGAGTCGTCTACCTGGACTTCACGCCCGGCGGGGGAGGGAAACAGGGCAAGGTCGACCGGCGGGAGAGCGGGCTGCCGGAGATCACGGTCGAGGCGGTGCGCAACGGGCGTACGGCCGCTACGACGACGACCGGGTCCGACGGTTCGTTCCGCTTCCCCGAACTGGCCGATGGCGCCTATGAGATACGGCTGCCGGCCTCGAACTTCGCCGCGCCTTATGAGGGGATCTCCTGGCTCGGTCCTGTGCTGGTGACGCCCGCGATCATCGGGGCGTACCTGTGGATCTGGACCGGGTTCGCGATGGTGCTGATCGGTGCCGGGCTCGCCACGTTGCCGCGTGACGCGTTGGAGGCGGCGCGGATGGACGGTGCCAACGAGTGGCAGATCTTCCGGAAGATCACGGTGCCGCTGCTCGCGCCCGTGCTGACCGTGGTCTTCGTGACGCTGGTGATCAATGTGATGAAGGTCTTCGATCTCGTCTACATCATCGCGCCGGGGCCGGTGCAGGAGGACGCGACTGTCCTCGCCACCCAGATGTGGCTGGTGTCGTTCGGCGGCGGCAACAACCAGGGGCTGGGCAGCGCGCTCGGCGTGCTTCTGCTGCTCCTGGTCGTCCCCGCCATGGTCTTCAACCTCCGCCGCTTCCGAAGGAGTCAGCGATGAACGCCGTCCGCCGGACCCTCGGCAGCAGTGTGGTGCAGGCCTTTCTCGTCCTGGTCGGTCTGGTCTGGGTCACCCCGCTCGCCGGGCTGCTGCTGTCCTCGCTCAGATCGGCCGAGGACACCGCGACAGGCGGCTGGTGGACGGTGTTCACCAGCCCGGGTCAGCTGTCCCTGGACAACTACTCGGCGCTGCTGGAGAACGCGGGGATCACCCAGGCGTTCTGGAACACCGTGCTGATCTCGGTGCCGACGACCGTGCTGGTCGTGGTCCTCGCGGCGCTCGCCGGATACGCCTTCGCCTGGCTGGATTTCCCCGGCCGGGAGGCGATCTTCCTGGTCGTGGTGGCGCTGTTGGTGGTTCCGGTGCAGGTCGGACTGCTGCCGGTGGCCAAACTCTTCGGCCAGTTGGGGCTGTTCGGCACGATCCCGGGTGTGGTGCTCTTCCACGTCGCCTACGGCCTGCCGTTCGCGGTGTTCCTGTTGCGGAACTACTTCGCCGAGATGCCCAAGGAGATGCTGGAGGCCGCGCGGATGGACGGCGGCGGGGAGTGGCGGATCTTCACGCGGCTCGTGCTGCCGGTCGGGCGGCCCGCGATCGCCAGCCTCGCGATCTTCCAGTTCCTGTGGGTGTGGAACGACATGCTGGTCGCCCTGCTCTTCGCGGACAGCTCGTCGCAGCCGCTGACGGTGGAACTCCAGTCGCAGATACGGCAGTTCGGCAGCAACATCGATGTGCTGGCGCCGGGGGCGTTTGTGTCGTTGGTGGTGCCGGTTGTGGTGTTCTTCGCGTTCCAGCGGCACTTTGTGCAGGGGGTTATGGCGGGGTCGGTCAAGTAGGGTTTCTCGCCCCCGCCGCCCCTGCCCTCCCCCAGAGGGGGACCCCCACCGTCCCCTGGGGGCTGCCGCCCCCAGACCCCCGCTTCGGCCCTGAAGGGGCCTCGTCCTCAAACGCCGGACGGGCTGAATAATCAGCCCCTCCGGCGTTTGAGGAGCGGGGGTCCAGGGGGCAGAGCCCCCTGGGATGGGACGGGCAGGGGCGGCGGGGGCGAAAACGATCCCCGCCGCCCCCACTCACGCCGAAGCCGGCGGATACAGCGACCGCGGCAATTGCGAGGCCGCCGCCGCGTCCAGCAGCCACAGCGTGCGCTGCCTGCCGTGCGCGCCCGCCGCCGGGGCCTGGACCTCGCCCGCGCCCGAGAGGGCGATCGCCGCGGCCCGGGCCTTGTCCTCGCCCGCGGCCAGGAGCCAGACCTCGCGGGCCGCCCGGATCGCCGGGAGGGTGAGGGTGACCCGGGTGGGCGGGGGCTTGGGCGCGCCGTGTACGCCGACCACCGTCCGCTCGGTCTCGCGGACCGCCGGGAGCTCCGGGAACAGCGACGCCACATGCGTGTCCGGTCCGACGCCCAGCATCAGGACGTCGAAGGTCGGTACCGCGCCGTGGTTCTCGGGGCCTGCCGCGCGGGCCAGTTCAGCGGCGTAGGCGGCCGCCGCCGCGTCCGCGTCGGTGCCGTAGGGGCCGTCCGATGCGGGCATGGCGTGCACCCGCTTGGGGTCCAGGGGCACCGCGTCCAGCAGGGCCTCGCGGGCCTGCGTGACATTGCGCTCCGGATCCCCCTCGGGGAGGAAGCGTTCGTCGCCCCACCACAGGTCGAGCCGCGCCCAGTCGATGGCGTCCCGGGCGGGGGCCGCCGCCAGCGCGGCCAGCAGGCCGTTGCCGTTGCGCCCACCGGTGAGGACCACGGACGCATAGCTCCGTGAGGCCTGCGCGTCCACGATCTTCGTGATCAGCCGGGCCGCCGCGGCCTGCGCCATCAGCTCCTTGTCGCGGTGCACGACCAGCTGCGGAGTGCTCACTTCGCCGCCGCCTTCTTCACGGGGGCCTTCTTGGCCGCCTTCTTGGCGGGAGCCTTCGCGGCCTCCTCCACCGGCGTCTCCACGGCGACGGGCTCCTCCGCGGGCTCCGGCTCCTCGGCGACCGAGTGCAGCCGCTCCACCCCGAACCGCAGCGCGGACGCGTACGTGTCGTCCGGGTCGAGCCGTCGCAACTCCTCCGCGATCAGCTCGGCCGTCTCACGCCGCTTGAGCGCCACCGCACGGTCCGGCTGGCCCTGGATGGACAGGGTCGCCAGCGAGCCGTCCGCCCGGTCCAGCACGATCGGGCCGCAGTCGGTGGACATGCGGACCGCCGTCAGGCCGGGGCCCGACGACAGGGAGCGCTTGACGGGGACGTCCAACCGGTCCGCGAGCCACATCGCCAGCAGCTCACAGCTCGGGTTGAACTCCTCGCCCTCCACCTCCACGCCCTTGACCTCGCACACGACCTGGTCCAGAGCGGCGGCCAGCATCGAGCGCCAGGGCGTGATGCGGGTCCACGACAGGTCCGTGTCGCCGGGGGTGTAGGTGCCGGCGCGGGCTTCCAGGTCCCGTACCGGCTGCTCGGAGGCGTAGGTGTCGGTCACCCGGCGCTGGGCCAGTGCGCCCAGCGGGTCGCTGGCCGGGTCCAGCGGCGCGTTCACCGGCCACCAGACCACGACCGGGGCGTCCGGCAGCAGCAGCGGCAGGACCACCGACTGGGCGTGGTTGACGACATCGCCGTACAGCCGCAGCACGATGGTCTCGCCGGTGCCCGCGTCCGCGCCCACCCGCACATCGGCGTCCAGGCGGGACTTCGTCCGGTCGCGGGGCGAGCGCGAGACGCGCTTGATGACCACGAGCGTGCGCGAGGGGTGCTCGCGCGAGGCGTCGTTCGCGGCCCTGAGCGCGTCGTACGCGTTCTCCTCGTCCGTCACGATGACCAGCGTGAGCACCATGCCGACGGCAGGGGTGCCGATGGCCCGGCGGCCCTGGACAAGGGCCTTGTTGATCTTGCTGGCCGTGGTGTCCGTGAGGTCTGTCTTCATGGCCGGCGCCAGCTCCGTCCGTCTCGCTCAAGCATGTCGTCCGCCTCGCCGGGACCCCAGCTGCCGGCCGGGTACTGGGCCGGAGTGCCGCTCTTGTCCCAGTACTCCTCGATCGGGTCGAGGATCTTCCAGGACAGCTCGACCTCCTCGGTACGCGGGAAGAGGTTCGAGTCGCCGAGCAGGACGTCCAGGATGAGGCGCTCGTACGCCTCCGGACTGGACTCCGTGAAGGACTCGCCGTAGGCGAAGTCCATGGACACGTCCCGGATCTCCATCGAGGTGCCGGGCACCTTGGAGCCGAAGCGGACCGTGACGCCCTCGTCCGGCTGGACGCGGATCACGATCGCGTTCTTGCCGAGTTCCTCCGTCGCCGTGTGGTCGAAGGGGGAGTGCGGCGCCCGCTGCAGGACCACCGCGATCTCGGTGACCCGGCGGCCGAGCCGCTTGCCGGTGCGCAGATAGAAGGGGACGCCCGCCCAGCGGCGGTTGTCGACCTCCAGCTTGATCGCGGCGTAGGTGTCGGTCTTCGACTTGGGGTCGATGCCCTCCTCCTGGAGGTAGCCGACCGCCTTCTCGCCGCCCTGCCAGCCGGCCGAGTACTGCGCGAACACGGTGTCCCGCCCCAGGTCCCTCGGCAGCCGTACGGCACCGAGCACCTTGGTCTTCTCCGCGGCCAGCGCGTCCGCGTCGAAGGAGGCGGGCTCCTCCATGGCCGTGAGGGCCATCAGCTGGAGCAGGTGGTTCTGGATGACGTCACGGGCGGCGCCGATGCCGTCGTAGTAGCCGGCCCGGCCGCCGATGCCGATGTCCTCGGCCATCGTGATCTGGACGTGGTCCACGAAGGACCGGTTCCAGATCGGCTCGAACATCGTGTTGGCGAAGCGCAGCGCCAGGATGTTCTGGACGGTCTCCTTGCCCAGGTAGTGGTCGATCCGGAAGACCTGGTCCGGGGCGAACACCTCGTGCACGACCTTGTTGAGCTCCTCGGCCGACTTCAGGTCGTGGCCGAAGGGCTTCTCGATGACCGCGCGGCGCCAGGAGCCGCCCGTCTGGTCGGCGAGGCCGTGCTTCTTCAGCTGCTGGATGACCACCGGGAAGGAGCGCGGCGGCACGGACAGATAGAAGGCGAAGTTGCCGCCCGTGCCCTGTGCCTTGTCCAGCTCGTCGATGGTGTCGCGCAGCCGCTCGAAGGCCTCGTCGTCGTCGAAGGTGCCCTGGACGAACCGCATGCCCTGGATGAGCTGGTGCCAGACCTCCTCGCGGAAGGGGGTCCGGGCGTGCTCCTTGACCGCGTCGTGGACCTCCTGGGCGAAGTCCTCGTTCTGCCACTCACGCCGGGCGAAGCCGACCAGCGAGAAACCCGGCGGCAGCAGACCCCGGTTCGCGAGGTCGTACACGGCGGGCATGAGCTTCTTTCGTGACAAATCGCCCGTGACGCCGAAGATGACCAGGCCCGACGGCCCCGCGATACGCGGGAGCCGTCGGTCGGCGGGGTCACGAAGCGGGTTCGCTCCGGAACCGGAAAGGGGGGACAAGATGTCAGCCCTCCGCGGGGGCGAGGCGGTTGAGCTCCGCCTCGGTCGACTTGAGCAGGTCGTTCCACGAAGCCTCGAACTTCTCGACGCCCTCGTCCTCCAGCAGCCGCACCACGTCGTCGTACGAGATCCCGAGCTTCTCGACGGCGTCGAGCTCGGCGCGGGCCTGCTCGTAGGTATCGGCGACCGCGTTGCCGCGGATCCGGCCACCTTCCTCGGTGGCCTGCAGGGTGGCCTCGGGCATGGTGTTCACCGTGTTCGGCGCGACCAGCTCGTCGACGTACAGGGTCGGCTTGTAGGCCGGGTCCTTCACGCCGGTGGAGGCCCACAGCGGACGCTGCTTGTTGGCGCCCGCCTTCTCCAGCGCGCTCCAGCGGTCGGTGCCGAACACCTCCTCGTACGCCTGGTAGGCCAGGCGCGCGTTGGCGACGCCGGCCTTGCCGCGGGCGGCCTTGGCCTCGTCGGTGCCGAGCGCGTCGATCCGCTTGTCGATCTCGGTGTCCACTCGGGACACGAAGAAGGACGCCACCGAGTGGATCAGAGAGAGGTCGAGACCCTTCTCCTTGGCCTTCTCCAGGCCCGCCTGGTAGGCGTCCATGACCTCGCGGTAGCGCTCCAGCGAGAAGATCAGCGTGACGTTGACGCTGATGCCGTTGCCGATCACCTCGGTGATGGCCGGCAGGCCCGCCTTGGTGGCCGGGATCTTGATCAGCGTGTTGGGGCGGTCGACCAGCCAGGCCAGCTGCTTGGCCTCGGCGATCGTCGCCTTGGTGTTGTGCGCGAGCCGCGGGTCGACCTCGATCGACACCCGGCCGTCCTTGCCGCCGGTCGCCTCGAAGACCGGGTGCAGGATGTCGGCGGCGTCCCGGACGTCCGCCGTGGTGATCATGCGGACCGCCTCGTCGACGGTGACCTTGCGGGCGGCGAGGTCGGCGAGCTGCTGCTCGTAACCGTCGCCCGACGAGATCGCCTTCTGGAAGATGGTCGGGTTGGTGGTGACGCCCACGACGTGCTGCTGGTCGATCAGCTCGGCGAGGTTGCCGGACGTGATCCGCTTGCGCGACAGGTCGTCCAGCCAGATCGCCACGCCCTCCTCGGAGAGGCGCTTGAGTGCGTCTGTCATGGAATTACATCTCCTACGTGTCGTATGTGAGCGTCAGCGCCGGGCGGCGGCGAGGGATTCCCGCGCCTCGGCGGCCACGTTCTCCGCAGTGAAGCCGTACTCCTGGAAAAGGACCTTGCCGTCGGCCGAAGCACCGAAGTGCTCCAGGGAAACGATGCGACCGGCGTCCCCGACGTACTTGTGCCAGGTGAGCCCGATGCCGGCCTCCACCGCGACACGCGCCTTGACCGCGGGCGGCAGGACGCTGTCCCGGTACCCCTGGTCCTGCTCCTCGAACCACTCCACGGACGGCATGGACACGACCCGCGTCGGCACCCCGTCGGCCTCCAGCTGCTCGCGCGCCGCGACGGCCACGTGCACCTCGGAACCGGTGGCGATCAGGATCACCTCGGGCGTCCCCGTCGAGGCCTCGAACAGGACGTAACCACCCTTGGCGGCGTCCTCGTTGGGCTCGTACGTCGGCACGCCCTGACGGGTCAGCGCGAGGCCGTGCGGGGCACCCTTGCCGAAGACCTTCGTGTACCGCTTGAGGATCTCGCGCCAGGCGATGGCGGTCTCGTTGGCGTCGGCCGGGCGGACCACGTTCAGACCCGGGATGGCGCGCAGCGAGGCGAGGTGCTCGACCGGCTGGTGGGTGGGGCCGTCCTCACCGAGACCGATGGAGTCGTGCGTCCACACGTACGTCACCGGCAGGTGCATCAGGGCCGACAGACGCACGGCATTGCGCATGTAGTCGGAGAACACCAGGAAGGTGCCGCCGTAGACACGGGTGTTGCCGTGCAGCGTGATGCCGTTCATCTCCGCGGCCATGGAGTGCTCGCGGATACCGAAGTGGATCGTGCGGCCGTACGGGTTCGCCTCCGGAAGCGGGTTGTCCGCCGGGAGGAACGACGACGTCTTGTCGATCGTCGTGTTGTTGGAGCCCGCCAGGTCGGCCGAGCCGCCCCACAGCTCCGGGACGACCGGGCCGAGCGCCTGGAGCACCTTGCCGGACGCGGCGCGGGTGGCGACGCCCTTGCCGGGCTCGAACACCGGGATGGCCGACTCCCAGCCCTTGGGCAGCTCGCCCGCGGCGATGCGGTCGAACTCGGCCGCGCGCTCGGCGTTGTTGTTGCGCCACTCCTGGAAGGACTTCTCCCACTCCGCCTTGGCCTGACGGCCGCGCTCCAGCGCCTGGCGGGTGTGGTTGATCACCTCGTCGGCGACCTCGAAGCTCTGCTCCGGGTCGAAGCCGAGGACGCGCTTGGTGGCCGCTACCTCGTCGTCGCCGAGCGCCGAGCCGTGCGCGGCCTCGGTGTTCTGGGCGTTGGGGGCCGGCCAGGCGATGATCGAGCGCATCGCGATGAACGACGGCTTGTCCGTGACGGCCTTGGCCTGCTGGATGGCCTCGTAGATGGCGACCGGGTCGAGGTCGCCGTTGGCCTGCGGCTCGACGCGCTGCACATGCCAGCCGTACGACTCGTACCGCTTGACCGTGTCCTCGGAGACGGCCGTCTCGGTGTCGCCCTCGATCGAGATGTGGTTGTCGTCCCACAGCAGGATCAGGTTGCCGAGCTGCTGGTGGCCGGCGAGTGAGGAGGCCTCGGCGGAGATGCCCTCCTGGAGGCAGCCGTCACCGGCGATGCAGTAGATGAAGTGGTCGAACGGGGACTCACCGACGGGAGCCTCCGGGTCGAACAGACCGCGCTCGTAGCGGGCGGCCATCGCCATGCCCACCGCGTTGGCGACACCTTGGCCCAGCGGGCCCGTGGTGGTCTCCACACCCGTGGTGTGGCCGTACTCCGGGTGACCCGGGGTCTTCGAGCCCCACGTCCGGAACGACTTCAGGTCGTCCAGCTCCAGGCCGAAGCCGGCCAGGTACAGCTGGGTGTAGAGGGTCAGGGACGAGTGGCCCGCGGACAGCACGAAGCGGTCGCGGGCGACCCAGTCGGCATCGGCCGGGTCGTGCCGCATCACCTTCTGGAAGAGGGTGTACGCGGCAGGCGCAAGGCTCATCGCCGTACCGGGATGGCCGTTGCCGACCTTCTGTACGGCGTCGGCGGCCAGGACGCGGGCGGTGTCCACGGCCCGCTGGTCCAGTTCGGTCCACTCGATGTCTGTGGTGGTCGGCTTGGTGCTCACCCTGGGTCAGGGCTCCTCTCCACATGTCACGCATGTCGAATTGCCGGTGCACGGGGCGCCCCGGCCGTTGTCGAGCCTACCCCCGTATGTACGTGCGTTTTTTCGAGTCATTCCAGACTGCCGGGACTCGCCGGTATCCGCCTCCCGACTGGTCCGTACCGCGTTCGGCAAGTGAATACGAAGCCGCTCGAACGAGTGCTCAATCGAGTCCCGATCGGCTCTTCCGGCGGCGCTCACCAACACGAGGCCACCCCCGCGAATGCCCGGGTCTGGGCAACGTCTACAGTGGCGTGGTACGCGCGAGCCTTTACCGGGGCTTCACACCGGGAGGCTTGCTGGGATGTCTCTGTCAGGGGTGTGCGTGACGGCCGTTGAATCCCGTCCAGCGGGGATTATCGGGACGAGCCAGAGCCCGAGCCGGCGGCCGATCGGGGCCCGGGTCAAGGCGTTCGTGGCGCTGACCAAGCCGCGGATCATCGAACTGCTGCTGATCACCACCGTTCCGGTGATGTTCCTGGCGCAGCAGGGCGTACCCGATCTCGGCCTCGTCCTCCTCACCTGCCTCGGCGGCTATCTCTCCGCGGGCGGCGCCAACGCGCTGAACATGTACATCGACCGTGACATCGACGCGCTCATGGACCGCACCTCGCAGCGCCCGCTGGTCACCGGCATGGTGAGCCCGCGCGAGTGCCTGGCCTTCGGCATCACCCTGGCGATCGTGTCCACCCTGCTGTTCGGCCTCACCGTCAACTGGCTGTCGGCCTGGCTCTCCCTCGGCGCGCTCCTCTTCTACGTCGTCGTCTACACGATGATCCTCAAGCGCCGCACCTCGCAGAACATCGTGTGGGGCGGCATCGCGGGCTGTATGCCGGTGCTGATCGGCTGGTCCTCGGTCACGAACTCCCTGTCCTGGGCGCCGGTCATCCTCTTCCTCGTCATGTTCTTCTGGACGCCGCCGCACTACTGGCCGCTGTCCATGAAGGTGCGGGAGGACTACGCGCGTGTGGGCGTGCCGATGCTCCCGGTCGTCGCCTCCAACAAGACCGTCGCCAAGCAGATCGTGCTCTACAGCTGGGTGATGGTGGCGGTCTCGCTCCTCCTCACCCCCCTCGGCTACACGGGCTGGTTCTACACACTGGTCGCGCTGGTGGCGGGCGGCTGGTGGCTGTGGGAGGCGCACGCCCTGCAGAACCGGGCGAAGGCCGAGGTGACGGGCACGAAGCTGAAGGAGATGCGGCTGTTCCACTGGTCCATCACCTATGTCTCGCTGCTGTTCGTCGCGGTCGCGGTGGACCCCTTCCTGAGGTAAGCGTCACTCGGTCCCCCCGTCGCCGTTTGATCTACTCGTCGGTAGCATCCTGACCATGGCAGACACGCAAGCGGTTGACGCGAAGGCCGAGCGCCGGGCGGCCAAGCTGGCCAAGCAGATCAGCGCCTTCTCCAAGGCACACGGCGGCGCCGAGGCCCAGGTGGCCTACCTCGGCGAGCGCGGCGCCCGGATCGCCCTCGTCGGCGAGGACGGCAACTGGGGCAGCCTGGTGGCCCCGACGTACCCGATCGCCGAACAGGCGGTGCAGAAGGCGGGCATCACTGTTCACGAAGAATTCGACGGCGAGTTCGCGGCGAAGGTGAAGACCGGCCCGTACGAGTGGACGCGGATGGCCGGAATTCAGGTCGGCGGCCCGAGCAACGGCTGACGCCTCCCGGCCGCACCCCCGACCCCGGTTCACCCGTTAAGCCCTGTAAAGGGTCCACCCACGGGAGTCCGGATGATCGAAACGCCGTCCCTCGTGGACCAGTACTGCCACGGCGTGCTGCGTACGGAGCTGGGCCTCGGCACCTTCGAGGCCCGCCTCGCCCGCACCGAGGGCCCGCCGGCCCCCGGCACGACCCTCTTCGACACCCAGACGGGTTTCGCCGTACGGCGCTGGTGCCCCCCGCTGCTGGGCCTTGAACCGCACTGCCCGCCCGCCCGCTATCTCGCCCGGCGCCGTGAACTCGGCGTACTGGAGTCGGGCCGGCGGCTGTTGCGGGGCAGCGGCATCACCACCTACCTGGTCGACACCGGACTGCCCGGCGACCTCACCGGACCAGACGAGCTGGCCTGCGCCGGAGCCGCGCAGGCCCATGAGATCGTGCGGCTGGAACTCCTCGCGGAACAGGTCGCCGACACCTCGGGAACCGTCGAGTCCTTCCTGGCCAACCTCGCCGAATCGGTCCACGGCGCCGCCGCGCACGCGGTCGCCTTCACCTCGGTCGCGGGCGTACGGCACGGCCTCGCGCTGGCGCCCGAGCCGCCGGGACCCGGCGAGGTGCGGGGCGCGGCGGGGCGCTGGCTGGCCGGGCGCCGGGTGGGCGGCGAGCTGACCGACCCGGTGCTGCTCCGGCATCTGCTGTGGAGCGCGGTCGCCTCGGGCCTGCCGCTCCAACTGCACGCGGGCCTCGGCGAACCGGGCCTGCGCATCGACCGTACGGATCCGGTGCTGCTCACGGACTTCGTCCGCGCCACGGCGGGCCTCGGCACGGACCTGATCCTGCTGCACAGCTACCCGTACCACCGCCACGCCGCCCACCTGGCCGGCGTCTTCCCGCACGTCTACGCCGACTCCGGCGCCGCCCTGGTCCGCACCGGCGCCCGCGCCGCGACCGTCCTCGCGGAGATCTTGGAACTCGCCCCCTTCGGCAAGATCCTTTTCTCCAGCGGCGGCCAGGAACTCCCGGAACTCCACGTCGTGGGCGCCCGCCTCTTCCGCGACGCCCTCGGACGCGTGCTGGGCACCTGGGTCGCCGAGGGGGCGTGGTCGCCGGCGGACGCGCAGCGCGTGGCGGGGCTGATCGCGGCGGGGAACGCCCGGCGGGTGTACGGGCTGGAGTGAGCCGGACTCAGGCCCTGGTCAGCGACGTCTCGGCGGCCGGACCCGGGAGCTCGACCTCCGTCGACGGGCGTTCCCGCAGCGACAGCAGGACCCGTAGCGTCGCGATCCACACCAGGCAGGAGCCGAACATGTGGGCGCCGACCAGGATCTCGGGGAGGTCGGTGAAGTACTGGACGTAGCCGATGGCGCCCTGGGCCAGCAGGATCAGGAACAGGTCGCGGGTGCGGGTCAGTGGGCCGCGAGGGGCCTCCACCGCCTTGAGGACGAACCACAGGGCGAAGGTCAGGGTCACCACGATCCAGGCCAGGACCGCGTGCAGCTTGCTCACGCTCTCCCAGGCCAGCGGCATGCGCTCGACCTCGCTGGAGTCGCCCGCGTGCGGGCCCGCGCCGGTGACGACCGTGCCGACCGCGATCAGCAGCACGGTGGCCACGACCAGCACCCAGACCAGTTGCTGCACGGCCTTGCCGACCAGCGGGCGGGGCGCTTCGTCGCCCTCCCGGGTGCGCTGCCACATCGCCGTGGCGATCGCGATCAGCGCCGTGGAGAGCAGGAAGTGCGCGGCGACCGTGTACGGGTTCAGGCCGACCAGCACGACGATCCCGCCGAGGATCGCGTTGCCCATCACCACCCAGAACTGCGCCCAGCCGAGACGGGTCAGGCTGCGCCGGTACGGCTTCTCGGAGCGCGCGGCGATGATCGCCCAGCCGACGGCGGCGCACAGCACGTACGTCAGCATGCGGTTGCCGAACTCGATGTAGCCGTGGATGCCCATCTCGGCGGTGTTGCTGATCGAGTCCTCGGTGCACTTGGGCCAGGTCGGGCAGCCCAGGCCGGAGCCGGTCAGCCGCACCGCACCGCCGGTGACCACGATGACCACCGACATGACGAGCGCGGCGAGGGCCGCCCGCTGAACCGTCTTCGGATCCGGGGTCCAGCGTGCGGCGATGAAGGCGAGCGGGTTGCGCACGGCCGCTACGGCGTCGGCGCGGGTCAGATTCGGCACGCGACCTATCGTAGGGCCGGGCTTGTGCACGCTTTCACGAGGGGGTTACTCCCAGCGGAAGAACCTCCCGGCGGCCGCCAGCCCCACGACGGACCAGACGGCCAGAATCCCCAGGTCGGCCCACGGCATCCCGGCCCCGTGCTGCAAGACGTCCCGCAGGCCGTCCGACAGCGCCGAGATCGGCAGCAGCCCGAGCACGTCCTGTGCCGCGTCCGGGAACTTGTCCAGCGGCACGATGACCCCGCCGCCGACGAGCAGCAGCAGGAAGACCAGGTTGGCGGCGGCGAGCGTGGCCTCCGCCTTGAGTGTGCCCGCCATCAGCAGACCGAGGCCCGAGAAGGCGGCCGTGCCGAGGATCAGGAGCAGGATCACGGCCAGCGGGTTGCCCTGCGGGTCCCAGCCGAGCGCGAAGGCGATCACCGTCACCAGCAGGACCTGGAGGACCTCGGTGACCAGGACCGACAGGGTCTTCGCCGTCATCAGGCCCCAGCGGGGGAGCGGGGAGGAGGCGAGGCGCTTCAGGACGCCGTACCGGCGCTCGAAGCCCGTCGCGATGGCCTGGCCCGTGAACGCCGTCGACATCACCGCGAGCGCGAGGATGCCGGGGGCGAGGAAGTCCACGGCCTCGCCCTCGCCGGTGTCGACGACGTCGACCGTGCTGAACAGGACCAGCAGCAGGGTCGGGATGACGACCGTGAGCAGCAGTTGCTCGCCGTTGCGCAGGAGCATCTTCGTCTCCAGCGCCGCCTGCGCCATGATCATGCGGGGCAGCGGGGCGGCCCCGGGCCTCGGGGCGTACGTACCCACACTCACGGGCGCAGCTCCTTGCCGGTCAGTTCCAGGCTGTGTCTTCCCGGGGGGTGACCCCCGGACCCCCAGCAGGTGGTTGTGCGGGCCTGAATCACGGGCGCAGCTCCTTGCCGGTCAGTTCCAGGCTGTGTCTTCCCGGGGGGTGACCCCCGGACCCCCAGCAGGTGCTTGTGCGGGCCTGAATCACGGGCGCAGCTCCTTGCCGGTCAGCTCCAGGCTGTGTCTTCCCGGGGGATGACCCCCGGACCCCCAGCAGGTGCTTGTGCGGGCCTGAATCACGGGCGCAGCTCCTTGCCGGTCAGCTCCAGAAAGACGTCTTCGAGGGTGTGACGTTCCACCGAGATCTTCTCCGGCATCACCCCGTGCTGCGCGCACCAGGAGGTGACCGTCGCGAGCAGTTGGGGGTCGACCTTGCCGCCCACCCGGTAGGAGCCCGGGGTCAGTTCGGCGGCCGTGCAGTCGGCGGGCAGGGCCTTGAGCAGGGAGCCGACGTCCAGGCCGGGGCGGCCGGTGAAGCGCAGGGTGTTCTCGGCTCCGCCGCGGCACAGTTCCTCGGGTGAGCCCTGGGCGATGACCCGGCCCGCGTCGATGATCGCGACGTCTTCGGCGAGCTGCTCGGCCTCGTCCATGTAGTGGGTCGTGAGGATGACCGAGACGCCGTCCGCGCGCAGGTCCCGGATCAGGTCCCAGGTGGCGCGGCGGGCCTGCGGGTCGAGCCCGGCGGTCGGCTCGTCCAGGAACACCAGCTCCGGACGGCCGATGACGGCCATCGCCAGCGCGAGCCGCTGCTGCTGGCCGCCGGAGAGACGGCGGTAGGTGGTCCGGCCGCAGCTGCCGAGGCCGAGGCGCTCGACGAGGGCGTCCACGGCGAGGGGGTGGGCGTGCAGCTTGGCCACGTGGCGGAGCATCTCGTCGGCCCGGGCGCCCGAGTACACGCCACCGGACTGCAGCATCACGCCGATCCGGGGGCGGAGCTCAGCGGACTGTCGCACCGGGTCGAGGCCCAGGACGCGCACTGTCCCCGAGTCCGGCTTGCGGTAGCCCTCGCAGGTCTCGACCGTGGTCGTCTTGCCCGCGCCGTTGGGTCCGAGTACGGCGGTCACCCCCGCTCGGGCCACCAGGTCGAGGCCGTTCACCGCGGTCTTCGTGCCGTACCGCTTCACCAGGGCCTGGACCTGGACCACGGGCTCAGTTCGCATGGCTCAAGAGTCTAGGCAGCCGCCCCGGCCGCCCGGACCGCCGGGGCGGCCGGGGCGGCCGGGCCGGTGTATCTCCAGCCACCGCAGCGCGTAGGCCACCGCGTCGGCCACGGGGAACAGCCGCACCTCGGCCGCGCCCACCTTGCCCCGTACGACGGGACGGTCGCGCTCGAAGTCGTGGCCCAAGCTCGTCGAAGCGGTCCGAGCTGATGGACACCTCGGTCACGGTCTCCCAGCCGTCCGGGCCGGGCCGGCCCACCTTCACGAGGGGAGAGGGGATGCGGTACTCGGCCAGGTGGAAGCTGGTGCAGGCGTCGTAGCCGGCGCCGAGCAACAGCAGGCGCGCCTGGAGCGCCTCAAGGCGGGCCAGCGGAATCCGCTCGCCGAGGCGGCAGTCGGGTTCGTGTCCGTCCAGCACCCTCCGCGGCGCGCGGGCCGATGGCGGCGAACGACGTCTGCGGATGCGCGCTGCGCAGGGCGCCAACGGTTGTCGTCCCCGCCGCCCCTACCCGTCCCATCCCGGGGCGCTGCCCCGGACCCCCGCTGGGGGCTGCGCCCCCAGATCCCGCTTGGGCCCTGAACGGGCCTCGTCCTCAAACGCCGGACGGGCTGAGATTGCCGACTGGCGTCGAGAGGAATCCCTGCGCCAGTGGCCCCCTGCCGGACGGGTTGAAATGTACCGCCCGCATTACGTCCGCCGACAGGCCCCGGCGTGACAAGTGGGCCGGTCGGAGGGGGTGCCGACATGCCTCAGGGCGCCACTGAATTGCGCCCGCGTTTGATCGATCAAAGATCGTTTTCGCAGGTCGGATTAGGTAAACCTAAGTGACGCAGGGCACCGTCCATGGGTTCGGGCGCCGCTTGCCCGAGTCTGAGGAATTACGCAACAATGGCGTTGTGAAAAACGTCGGCGAGGCCCCTGAGGAGCTCGCGACCGGTGAGCGGTCCACCCGCAACCGGGTCGCGCGGTCCATCCTGGACCACGGCCCGTCGACCGTCGCCGAGCTCGCCGGACGCCTGGGGCTCACGCAGGCGGCCGTACGACGTCATCTCGACGCGCTCGTCGCCGACGAGGTCGTGGAGGCGCGCGAGCAGCGTGTGTACGGCGCCCGCACCCGCGGCCGCCCCGCCAAGGTCTTCGCGCTCACCGACTGCGGACGCGATGCCTTCGACCAGTCGTACGACAAGCTCGCCGCGGACGCCCTGCGCTTCATCCAGGAGCGGTTCGGCGGGGACGAGGCCGTCGTCGCCTTCGCGCGCGCGAGGATCGCCGAGCAGGCGACCGCGTACCGCGAGGCCATCGCGGCCGCCGCCCCCGACGAGCGGACCGAAGCCCTTGCCAGGGCCTTGAGCGCGGACGGGTACGCTGCTACCGCGCGTAGCGCCCCGGTCGGCGAACAGCTGTGCCAGCACCACTGCCCCGTCGCCCACGTGGCGGAAAAGTTCCCGCAGCTCTGCGAGGCGGAGACCGAGATCTTCTCCCAGCTGCTCGGAACCCACGTCCAGCGACTGGCGACCATCGCGCACGGCGACGGCGTCTGCACGACGTTCATCCCCAAGATTTCCCACAACGCATCTGCAAGCACGGCCGGGAGGAACCCCGCATGACTCTCCCCACGGAGACTGCTCACCCCGAACTTGAGGGTCTGGGCACGTACGAATACGGCTGGGCCGACTCCGACGAGGCCGGCGCCTCTGCCAAGCGCGGTCTGAGCGAGGATGTCGTCAAGGACATCTCCGCGAAGAAGTCCGAGCCGGAGTGGATGACCAAGCTCCGCCTCAAGGGCCTGCGCCTGTTCGACAAGAAGCCCATGCCCAACTGGGGCTCGGACCTCTCGGGCATCGACTTCGACAACATCAAGTACTTCGTACGCTCCACGGAGAAGCAGGCGGAGTCCTGGGAGGACCTGCCCGAGGACATCAAGAACACCTACGACAAGCTGGGCATCCCGGAGGCGGAGAAGCAGCGCCTCGTCGCCGGTGTCGCCGCCCAGTACGAGTCGGAGGTCGTCTACCACCAGATCCGTGAGGACCTGGAGGAGCAGGGCGTCATCTTCCTCGACACCGACACGGCTCTGAAGGAGCACCCGGAGCTCTTCAAGGAGTACTTCGGCACCGTCATCCCGGTCGGTGACAACAAGTTCGCCTCCCTGAACACCGCCGTGTGGTCGGGCGGCTCCTTCATCTACGTCCCGCCGGGCGTCCACGTGGAGATCCCGCTCCAGGCCTACTTCCGTATCAACACGGAGAACATGGGCCAGTTCGAGCGGACCCTGATCATCGTCGACGAGGGTGCCTACGTGCACTACGTCGAGGGCTGCACCGCCCCGATCTACAAGTCGGACTCGCTGCACTCCGCGGTCGTCGAGATCATCGTCAAGAAGAACGCCCGCTGCCGTTACACGACCATCCAGAACTGGTCGAACAACGTCTACAACCTGGTCACCAAGCGCGCCGTGGCGTACGAGGGCGCGACCATGGAGTGGATCGACGGCAACATCGGCTCCAAGGTGACGATGAAGTACCCGGCCGTCTACCTGATGGGCGAGCACGCCAAGGGCGAGACCCTGTCCATCGCCTTCGCGGGCGAGGGGCAGCACCAGGACGCCGGCTCCAAGATGGTCCACATGGCGCCGAACACCTCCTCCAACATCGTGTCGAAGTCCGTGGCGCGTGGCGGCGGCCGTACTTCCTACCGTGGTCTCGTCGAGATCGGCGAGGGCGCCCACGGCTCCAAGTCCAACGTGCTGTGCGACGCGCTGCTCGTGGACACCATCTCCCGCTCCGACACATACCCGTACGTCGACGTCCGCGAGGATGACGTGTCCATGGGCCACGAGGCGACCGTCTCCAAGGTCTCCGAGGACCAGCTCTTCTACCTGATGAGCCGCGGTCTGAGCGAGTTCGAGGCGATGGCGATGATCGTGCGCGGCTTCGTCGAGCCGATCGCCAAGGAGCTGCCCATGGAGTACGCCCTTGAGCTCAACCGGCTGATCGAGCTGCAGATGGAAGGCGCGGTCGGTTAAGACCCGCCCCGGACAGCAGCCAGCAATTTCTGACGTAGGAAGAGAGCAGACCGACAGCCATGGCTGAGGCTCAGAACACCCCTGTGGGCTCCACCACCGCGGGCCAGATCGCGGTGGCCGCCGAGTCGACCGTCGCCACGCGCATGAGCGCGCCCCCGTCCTTCGACGTGGCGGACTTCCCGGTCCCGCACGGCCGCGAGGAGGAGTGGCGGTTCACTCCGCTGGAGCGCCTGCGCGGGCTGCACGACGGCACCGCCGTCGCCACCGGCGACGGCGTGAAGGTCACCGTCGAGGCGCCCGCGGGTGTCGTCGTCGAGACCGTCGGCCGCGACGACGCACGGCTCGGCAGGGCGGGCACCCCGGTGGACCGCATCGCCGCCCAGGCGTACTCGGCGTTCGAGAAGGCCGGTGTGGTCACCGTCCCCAAGGAGACGGTCCTCACCGAGCCGATCCGTATCGCCGTGCACGGCGAGGGCGGGGTCGCCTTCGCCCACCAGGTCGTGGAGCTGGGCGCGTTCGCCGAGGCCGTCGTCGTCATCGACCACACCGGTGACGCCGTGCTCGCCGCCAATGTCGACTTCCTCCTGGGCGACGGCGCCAAGCTGACCGTCGTCTCCGTCCAGGACTGGGACGAGAAGGCCGTGCACGTGGCCCAGCACAACGCGCTGATCGGCCGCGACGCCTCCCTGAAGTCCGTGGTCGTCACCTTCGGCGGCGATCTCGTACGCCTCCACCCGCGCGTCCAGTACGCCGGTACCGGCGGCGAGGCGGAGCTGCTCGGCCTGTACTTCACGGACGCCGGCCAGCACCAGGAGCACCGCCTCCTGGTCGACCACAACGTCCCGCACTGCAAGTCCAACGTCGTCTACAAGGGCGCGCTCCAGGGCGAGCAGGCCCACGCGGTGTGGATCGGTGACGTGCTCATCGAGGCCAGGGCCGAGGGCACCGACACCTACGAGATGAACCGCAACCTGGTCCTCACCGACGGCGCCCGCGTCGACTCGGTGCCGAACCTGGAGATCGAGACCGGCGAGATCGTCGGCGCCGGCCACGCCTCCGCCACCGGCCGCTTCGACGACGAGCAGCTCTTCTACCTGATGGCCCGCGGCATCCCGGAGCACGAGGCGCGCCGTCTCGTCGTCCGCGGCTTCTTCGCCGAGCTGGTCCAGCAGATCGGTGTCGACGACATCGAGGAGCGGCTCATCGCGAAGATCGAGGAGGAGCTGGAGGCTTCGGTCGCATGACGACCTACGTACGCGCCTGTGGGCTGAGCGAGCTGGAGGAGGACACCCCGAAGCGGGTGGAACTCGACGGCACGCCGGTCTCGGTCGTCCGTACCGAGGGGGAGGTGTTCGCCATTCACGACATCTGCTCCCACGCGAACGTCTCGCTCTCCGAGGGCGAGGTGGAGGACTGCCAGATCGAGTGCTGGCTGCACGGCTCCGCGTTCGACCTCCGCACCGGCAAGCCGTCCGGCCTTCCCGCGACGCGCCCCGTCCCCGTATACCCCGTAAAGATCGAAGGGGACGACGTGCTCGTCTCCCTCACCCAGGAGTCCTGAGGCACCCATGGCTACGCTTGAAATCCGAGACCTGCACGTCACCGTCGAGGCCGACAACGCCACGAAGGAGATCCTCAAGGGCGTCGACCTCACCGTGAAGCAGGGCGAGACGCACGCCATCATGGGCCCCAACGGCTCCGGCAAGTCGACGCTCGCCTACTCCCTCGCGGGTCACCCGAAGTACACGATCACCGGCGGCACCGTCACCCTCGACGGCGAGGACGTCCTGGAGATGTCCGTCGACGAGCGCGCCCGTGCCGGCCTGTTCCTCGCGATGCAGTACCCGGTCGAGGTTCCCGGTGTGTCCGTGTCGAACTTCCTCCGCACCTCCGCCACCGCCGTCCGCGGCGAGGCCCCCAAGCTGCGCACCTGGGTGAAGGAGGTCAAGGAGGCCATGGAGCGCCTCAACATGGACCCCGCCTTCGCCGAGCGCAACGTCAACGAGGGCTTCTCCGGCGGTGAGAAGAAGCGCCACGAGATCCTCCAGCTGGAGCTGCTCAAGCCGAAGGTCGCGATCCTCGACGAGACCGACTCCGGCCTCGACGTCGACGCCCTGCGCGTCGTCTCCGAGGGCGTCAACCGCGTCCGTGAGACCGGCGAGGTCGGCACCCTGCTGATCACGCACTACACGCGCATCCTGCGCTACATCAAGCCGGACTACGTCCACGTCTTCTCGGCCGGTCGCATCGTCGAGTCCGGCGGCGCCGAGCTCGCCGACAAGCTGGAGAACGAGGGCTACGAGGCTTACACGAAGGGTGGCGTATCCGCGTGACACAGCTGCCGGGCCTCCTCGACACCGAGGCGATCCGAAAAGACTTCCCCATCCTGGACCGCCAGGTCCACGACGGACGGAAGCTCGTGTACCTGGACAACGCGGCGACCTCGCAGAAGCCGCGCCAGGTGCTGGACGCCCTGAGTGAGTACTACGAGCGCTACAACGCCAACGTCCACCGCGGTGTGCATGTGCTCGCCGAGGAGGCCACGGCGCTGTACGAGGGCGCGCGCGACAAGGTCGCCGAGTTCATCAACGCGCCCAGCCGCGACGAGGTGATCTTCACCAAGAACGCCTCGGAGTCGCTGAACCTCGTGGCGAACATGCTGGGCTGGGCCGACGAGCCCTACCGCGTGGACGCCGAGACCGAGATCGTCATCACGGAGATGGAGCACCACTCCAACATCGTGCCGTGGCAGCTGCTCGCGCAGCGCACGGGCGCGAAGCTGAAGTGGTTCGGCCTGACCGACGACGGCAGGCTCGACCTGTCCAACATCGACGAGATCATCACCGAGAAGACGAAGATCGTCTCCTTCGTGCTGGTCTCCAACATCCTGGGCACGGTCAACCCGGTCGAGGCGATCGTGCGCCGGGCGCAGGAGGTCGGCGCGCTGGTCTGCATCGACGCCTCGCAGGCCGCGCCGCACATGCCGATGGACGTGCAGGCCCTCCAGGCCGACTTCGTGGCCTTCACCGGCCACAAGATGTGCGGCCCGACCGGCATCGGCGTCCTCTGGGGCCGCCAGGAGCTGCTCGAAGACCTGCCCCCGTTCCTCGGCGGCGGCGAGATGATCGAGACGGTGTCGATGCACTCGTCGACGTACGCTCCCGCCCCGCACAAGTTCGAGGCGGGCACCCCGCCGGTCGCGCAGGCGGTCGGTCTGGGCGCGGCGATCGACTACCTGAGCGCGATCGGCATGGACAAGATCCTCGCCCATGAGCACGCGCTCACCGAGTACGCGGTGCAGCGTCTGCAAGAGGTACCCGACCTCAGGATCATCGGCCCCACCACGGCCGAGGACCGGGGCGCGGCGATCTCCTTCACGCTCGGGGACATCCACCCGCACGACGTCGGCCAGGTACTGGACGAGCAGGGCATCGCGGTCCGGGTGGGCCACCACTGCGCCCGCCCGGTCTGCCTGCGGTACGGAATTCCTGCGACCACGCGAGCGTCGTTCTATCTGTACTCCACGCCGGCCGAGATCGACGCTCTGGTGGACGGCCTGGAGCACGTACGGAACTTCTTCGGCTGAAGGGCTGATCGGTGAAGCTGGACTCCATGTACCAGGAAGTCATCCTGGACCACTACAAGAACCCCCATGGGCGTGGTCTGCGGGATGGCGATGCCGAGGTGCACCATGTGAACCCGACGTGCGGCGACGAGATCACCCTGCGCGTGAAGTACGACGGCACGAAGATCGCGGACGTCTCGTACGAGGGCCAGGGCTGCTCGATCAGCCAGGCGAGCGCGTCCGTGCTGAACGAACTGCTGGTCGGCAAGGACCTGTCCGACGCTCAGAAGATCCAGGAGACCTTCCTGGAGCTGATGCAGTCCAAGGGCAGGATCGAGCCCGATGACGCGATGGAGGAGGTCCTGGAGGACGCGGTCGCGTTCGCCGGAGTCTCCAAGTACCCGGCCCGGGTCAAGTGCGCTCTCCTGAGCTGGATGGCGTGGAAGGACGCGACGGCCCAGGCCCTGGGCGGAGCCGACGCCGAAAGGAAGACGGCATGACCGACACCGTTGAGATGAAGCCGGCCTCGGAAGAGGAGATCCGCGAGGCGCTGTACGACGTCGTCGACCCCGAGCTGGGCATCGACGTCGTCAACCTCGGCCTGATCTACGGCATCCACATCGACGACGCGAACATCGCGACCATCGACATGACCCTGACCTCGGCGGCCTGTCCGCTGACGGATGTCATCGAGGACCAGGCCAAGTCCGCCACGGACGGCCTTGTCAACGAGCTGCGCATCAACTGGGTCTGGATGCCGCCGTGGGGCCCGGACAAGATCACGGACGACGGCCGCGAGCAGCTTCGGGCGCTCGGGTTCAACGTCTGACCGACCTGCTTGCGGAAGCGGCGATGCCCTGAGGGGTGTCGCCGCTTCTCTGCGTTCACGTCACCAGTCGGAACGCCGAGTCCGCGCGGTAGAGATCGCTCGACTGGTACGGGTCCAGGCGGAGTTGGAAGTTCTGGTGGCGCAGATAGCGGCCCGGGTAGTTCACCGACTCCAGCATGATCGCGCCCGGGTGGGACGCGGGGCGGGGGCAGAAGGTGGCGTCCTGGGCGAAGAGCGCGGAGCCGTCGGTCCGTTCCGCGCGCAGGACGAACTCGCGGTGGCGGAGATACGTGCCGTCGGCCGTGGCGAAGGAGTAACAGGACGGCTTGGCCAGGCCCTTGAGCACCCTGAAGGGGGTGGGGGCCGGGGTGAGGGCGACGCGGTCTCCGCTCACCTGCCAGTAGCGGTCCGGGTAGTTGACCGAGCGGACCGAGCGAGAGGTGGGGCTCGGCTTCGGGGACGGCGAGGGGGACGGCGGTTCGGCCCGGGTGGGGGCTGGGCCGGGGCGGGGTGCGGTGGTCCTCGGGTGCGGGGACGGGGGGTTCGGCTTGGCCAGCGGGGGAGCGGGTGCCGTGCTCGGCGACGGGCTCGCGAAGGAGATCAGGCCGGGTGGGGAGGCGCTCGTCGTCGGGGTCGCCGAGCGTGACAGATCGTCAGCAGGCCTGCGGGTCACGGCTATCGCCGTCACACACGCGGCGATCGTGGCCAGCGCCAGGGCTCCGGCCAGCCAGAGGCGGCGCGTGCCCGGGGTCCGGGAGGTGTCCGGTGCCCAGCCGCTCTCCCAGGGACGGTCCTGAGGGGGCCGGGACTTGTCTTGTGGCATGCGCGTTCCTTCGGCGGCGTCACGAGGAGACAGCCGCGGCTGCGATGGCCCGGTATGTGAACGGTGAAACAGTAGCGGAGGGCGGTGCGATCGAGCAGGCGTTTGAAGGATGTGAAGCGAGCGCTTTCCACATCGCTTTCTCAGGGACTGTCCCAGGGGCGTCTCATCCGCCGACGGCAGCGTGGGACCGTGGTTACCCGTGCTCGTCCCGTGTTCGTCCTCGGGTGTCCCCGGTCCGGGACGACCCTGCTCCAGCTCATGCTGCACGCGCATCCGCGGACAGCGCTTCCGCCCGAGACGAGCTTCGTGCTGCCCGCCTACGAGGGCCGCCTCGCCTTCGGCGATCTGCGGGACGCCGGGAGCCGGGCCGGGCTCGCCCGCTGGATCACGGGGCGGAAGGAGACGCGGTTCCATGGCTGGGGCTGGACGCCGACACCGTTGTCGAACGGATCGCGGACGGCCCGCCGACCCTCGGCTCGGCGCTCGGCATCCCGCTCAAGCGGAGCGCTGGACGTCTCGCGGGCGGCCAGTTGGCAGCAGCGGCTGACGCCGGATCAGATACGGCTGTGCGATGCCGTACTGGGGCAGCGGCTCGCCCGTCATGGCTACGAGCTCACGGGGGCCGTCCGCCCCGATCCCGCCGAACTGCTGCGGTACCGGAAGGTGTCGGCGCTGCGGCGTCCCGCCGAGTGGTCCGCCGAGTGGTGTAGCCATCCGGACCACGCCGGCCCGGACGGCCTGTGATCGGCCGGCCCGGCCGAAGCTCCGCGCCGCTGCGCGAGCCGGTCAGCACGGCCGGGGGCCGCCCGGTCCTGGGGTGCCGGACCCAACCCGGCCGCGACCTGCGAAGCCGCGAAGGCTGACCGCCTACACCACTCGGCGGACACTCGGCGGGACGCCACCGTCGGCGCTGCGGCGCGCGGCTCACGCCAAGCGGCGGATGGCCGACCGCGTGGCCCGGGTGCGCGAACCGGGCCCCGTGGCCGCGGTTGCGAGGGGATCGCCCGCCGTTGTGTGCGCACGTACCCGTTCGTTGTGTACGCTTGTACACATGGGATACCTGACGCTCGCCGGCGCCATCGCCGCCGAGGTGGCCGCGACCACCGCCATGAAGTACAGCGCCGGTTTCAGCAGGTTCTGGCCCTCGCTGCTGACCGCGCTCGGTTACGTCGTCTCCTTCACGCTGCTCGCGCAGACCCTGAAGACGGTCGGCATCGGCGCCGCCTACGCGATCTGGGCCGGCGTCGGCACCGCGAGCATCGCCGTCATCGGCCTCCTGGCCTTCGGTGAGGCGCTCACCTTCACCAAGGTCACGGGGATCCTGCTGATAGTCGCGGGGGTCGTGGTCCTGAACCTGGGAGGGGCGCACTGATGGCCCGGCGCTACGATCCGGAGCGACGGCAGCGGATCATCGACGCCGCGATCCGCGTCGTCGGCGCGAAGGGCCTCGCGGGGCTCACCCACCGCTCGGTCGCGGCCGAGGCCGATGTCCCGCTCGGCTCGACGACGTACCACTTCGCGACCCTCGACGAGCTGATGGTCGCCGCCCTGCGCCAGGCGAACGAGGGCTTCGCCAAGGTCGTCGCCGCGCGCGGAGGTCTCACGGACCCGGCGGCCGACCTGGCGGACGAGCTCGCGGGCTGGATCGGCGAATGGCTCGCCGGGGACCGCACGGGCGTGGAGCTGGAGTGCGAGCTCTACCTGGCGGCACTCCGCCGCCCCGCCCTGCGCCCGGTCGCCGCCGAGTGGGCGACGGACCTCGCCGAGCTGCTCGGCCGCCGCACGGATCCCGTCACCGCCCGGGCGCTGGTCGCGCTGATGGACGGGATCTGCCTCCAGGTGCTGCTCACGGGCGTGCCGTACGACGAGGAGTACGCGCGGGAGATGCTGCGGAGGGTCATCGGTGAACCGGCGCCCGGCACGTGAGATACGGGGCGCACCGGTTCGCCCCGGCGGCCCCCGCCAAGTTAGGTTGCCCTCATGACCGACACGACTGCACCTCGCACCACCGGCGCCGTTGCCGCCGGCCTCGCCACGATCGCCGCCGACGGCACCGTCCTCGACACCTGGTTCCCCGCGCCCGAGCTCTCCGCTGCGACTGCAGAGGACGGCCCTGGCCCGTCCGGCACGCAGCGGCTGTCCGCCGAGAAGGCCGTCGAGCTGCTCGGCGAGGGTGCCGCGAAGGCGATCGGTCCGGACGCCCGGCGCGGCGTCGAGGTCGTCGCGGTCCGTACGGTCATCGCGTCCCTCGACGACAAGCCGATCGACGCGCACGACGTCTACCTCCGGCTGCACCTGCTCTCCCACCGCCTGGTCAAGCCGCACGGCCAGAGCCTGGAGGGCATGTTCGGCTTCCTCGCCAACGTCGCCTGGACCTCGCTCGGCCCGGTCGCGGTCGACGACGTCGAGAAGGTCCGCCTCAACGCCCGCGCCGAGGGGCTGCACCTCCAGGTGACGTCCATCGACAAGTTCCCGCGTATGACGGACTACGTGGCGCCGAAGGGCGTCCGCATCGCCGACGCCGACCGGGTCCGCCTGGGCGCGCACCTCTCCGAGGGCACGACGGTGATGCACGAGGGGTTCGTCAACTTCAACGCCGGCACGCTCGGTACGTCGATGGTGGAGGGCCGTATCTCCGCCGGTGTTGTCGTCGGCGACGGCTCGGACATCGGTGGCGGTGCGTCGACGATGGGCACGCTGTCGGGTGGCGGCAACGTGATCATCTCCATCGGGGAGCGGTGCCTGATCGGCGCCGAGGCCGGTGTCGGGATCGCGCTGGGTGATGAGTGCGTGGTGGAGGCGGGGCTGTACGTCACCGCCGGTACGCGCGTCACCATGCCTGACGGGCAGATCGTGAAGGCTCGTGAGCTGTCGGGGGCTTCCAACATTCTGTTCCGGCGTAACTCGGTCACGGGGACGGTGGAGGCTCGGCCGAACAATGCGGTGTGGGGTGGCTTGAACGAGATCCTTCACAGCCACAACTGAGTCGTTGTGGGAGCGGCGGGCCGGTGGGGGCCGGTCGCGCCCGCGCGGCGGAGCCGCACATTGATACAGCCCCGCGCCCCTACGGGGCGCTCGCCCTCGCCGCCCATTCCTCCAGTGCTCTGAAATCGGGCTCCCGCAGACCGATCCGTGGGTCTACGTGTTGCAGCAGTGCCGGCCCCGGATGGTGTTCCGCCACATACGCCTCGTCCGCCGCGCTCTGCTCGTCGTCCACCCACGCGAACGGCCGGCCCTTCGCGTACTCCACGATCGCCGCCGTCTTCCAGTGGACTCCGTCCGGGCGTTCCGCGAACAGGCCGGCGGCGGCGCGAGGTGAGTGTCGCCGAGCCGCCCGACACCGGCGCCGAGTCCGACGCGACTCCGCAGCCGCTGCCGAGCTGCGGCTCGTGATGCGCGGCGCGCTCGCCCGGCTCACCGCCCGGCAGCGGACCGTGCTGGTGCTGCGCTACTTCGAGGACCTGCCCGAGGCCGAGGCGGCCGCGATCCTCGGCTGTTCCGTCGGCACCGTACGGTCCACCACTCACCGCTCCCTCGCCCGTCTGCGTGCTCTCGCACCCGAACTGGCCGCCCTCACGGCCATGGAGCGCGTGCCCGCCCTCTCTCCTGCGGAGGTACGTCCATGAACGTCGAGGAACTCGTGCGTGACGCCCTGCGGGAGGCCGCTGATCAGCCCGTGAGGCTCCGGTACGCCGTCAGCAGGTCGTCGGTCGCCTCGCGGCCGGCGGGCCGCAGCGGGGCGCGGACCGGGCCCGCGGGAAGGCCGAGTTCGTTCAGCAGGGCCTTGGCGGTGACCGTACCGGGCAGGCCCGCCGCCATCATCGCCTCGATGAGCGGGGTGGCCCGCTGCTGGAGGCGGGCCGCCTCCGCGGTCTCGCCCGCGTCGAACGCGTCGAGTACAGCGCGGAGTCGGGCGGGGGCCACGTTGGCCACCGTACTGATGTAGCCCGCGCCGCCCACCGCGTACAGCGCGAGGTTGTGCTCCTCGCAGCCCGCGTAGTACGCCAACTCCGTGCGGGAGATGACCTTCTGGGCGGCGAGGAAGTCGTAGGAGCAGTCCTTCACCGCGACGATCCTCGGGTGCTCGGCGAGCCGGAGCATGGTGTCCGGCTCGATACGGACGCCGGTGCGGCCCGGGATGTCGTAGACCGCGAGCGGGAGTCCCGAGGCGTCGGCGATCTCCCGGAAGTGTCTCTCCAGCGCGTCCTGCGGCGGCCTGCTGTAGTACGGCGACACCACCAACAGCCCGTCTGCGCCCGCCTTTTCGGCCGCCAGCGCCAGCTCCACGGTGTGCCGGGTGCCGAAGGTGCCGACCCCGGCCACCACCGACGCCCGCTCTCCCACCGCCTCCCGCACCGCGCCGACGAGCCGGGACTTCTCCTCGTCCGTCGTGGTCGGCGACTCGCCCGTGGTGCCGGACAGCACCAGTCCGTCACAGCCCTCGGACACCAGCCGGTCCGCGAGCCGCTGTGCCCCGGCGAGATCGAGCGCGCCCTCCTCGGTGAAGGGCGTGATCATGGCGCAGAGGGCGCGGCCGAAGGGGGAGTTCGTGGTCGTCATGCCGGTAGTCTCGGCAGCGCGACCGTGAAGCTCCACTTAAATTTCCTACGAGGTATCGCTAAGCATCACTGTCGTATGGGTGGCGGAGGCCCTATGTCCAAACCGGGGCGCCGTGGGTCACTGTGTGGCCCAGACGGTCAACGACCCCTGGTCCTGGAGGCGTCATGAAACTCGGCAAGGCACTCGCCACCGGAGTCGCTGAAGAGCAGCCGCTGATCCACGACGAAGAGCCCGAACTCCCCGAGAACCTCGAAAAGATCAAGGAACTGAAGGCCCCCGAAGAGGTCCCGGCGGCCCGATGAGGCTGCGGCTTCCGGAGGAACGCCCGACGGAGCCGCCGACCGGATACAAGATCGCCCAGCCGGTGCTGTCCCACGACGGCACCCGGGCCGGCTTCACCGGTGTGTCGCTCGGCGGCGCGCTGCCGTACGGAGTCCTGGCCGACGCGTCCTGCGTCTACGGCCTCGGACACCGGGCACCGCACCGGCGCTGCGACTGCGGCTTCCACTGCGTGCACGACCGTACGGCCGCCGAGGCGCTGCTGTGCACGGCCGAGCACCGGGCGGCCGTACTGCTGGAGGTCACGCTGCTGGGCCGCTACCTCCGCTTCGAGCTCGGCTTCCGCTACGCCCGTCAGCGGGTGCGCACCGCCACCGTCGGCCCCTGCGCCTGTGGCACGGCCGCCGTGGCGCTGGCCGACGCCGGCTGGGGCAGACCGGCTGGCGGGCCCTGGCCCCCTCCTGCGCGGGCTGTCTGCGCGGCCGTACGTCCGCCTCGCTCGCCGGATTCGCGCGGCTGGCCGGGGAGGGACTGCGGGTGATCGCCGGGAAGGGGGCCGCCGTACCGGCGGCCGAACTCGGCGTGCCGGAACTCGCCGCCGAGGCCGCCCTGTTGCAGGCGCGCCTGGACTGGTTCCAGAGCGAGCTGGCGCGGCTCGGGGAGCGCGGACCTGGCGGCGAACCGCAGGGGTAGCGCGGGCCGGTGCGGGTACCCGGGGTGTTCCGAACCGAGAGGAGGCGGACACCGTGACCGGGACCACGGCCCCGAGGCCGGTACATGACGAACACCATTCGGTGGGTGAACTCGTCGGGCAGGCGACCGAACAGCTCTCCCTGCTCGTACGACAGGAGCTGGCCCTCGCCAAGGAGGAGCTCGCCGAGAAGGGCCGGCGCGCGGGCCGGGGCGGCGGGCTGCTGGGCGCGGCCGGCGCCGTCGCCTACGCCGGGCTGCTCGCCCTGGCCGGCACCGCCGTCGCCGCCCTCTCGCTGACGCTGTCCGTCTGGGCGGCGGCGCTCATCGTGACGGCGGTGCTGTTCGTCGTCGCGGGCGTGCTGGGCGCGACCGGTCGTGCCCAGCTCAGGCGCGCCGCACCCCCCACGCCCGAGGAGACCCTCGGCAGCGTCAGGGCCGATGTCGAGGAGATCAGGGAAAGGGCGCACCGATGACGGACAAGGCAGCGGGCGTGGGCGAAGGGGCCAAGGGCCCCGAGGAGCTGCGCCGGCAGATCGAGGAGACGAGGGGCCGGCTCGGCGACACCGTCGAGGAGCTGGCGGGCAAGACGGACGTGAAGGGCCGGGCCATGGCCCGCGCCGCCGACCTCAGGGACCGGGCGGGCGCGATGACCGTACAACTGCGCAGCAGCGCGGCCCAGGCGGGACACACCGTGCACGACAAGGCGACCGACGCGGGTAACACCGTCCACGACAAGGCGGCCCAGGCGGGTCACGTCGTCGAGCAGAGCGTGCCGCGTCCCGTCCGCACCGTCGTACAGGCCGGACTGCGGCACCCGCGGCCGGTGCTGCTGGCCGGTGCGGCGGTGGGCGCGGTGGTCGCCGCGGAGGCGATGCGACGGCGGCACAGCGGACATCGCTGAGACGAACGTGAGCGGCACGGCGGCGCGGGACCGGGCGACCGGACCCGCGCCGCCCTTTGCCGTGCACGGCCCAACAGCCGTCATGCGCCTCACACTTGACCTCAGGCAAGGTTGACCGGCAGCCGGTACCGCCACGCGCTCGGGCTCGTGCCCTGACCTGAGCCTGACCTCAGCCTGACCTGAGCCGGACCGGCAATTCTACCCTCCTGGACAAAAAAAGTTTTCGGTGAGACCGTGGACTCATGTTGGACGTGACCGTGATCGAGGACCCCGAGGCGGCGGCCGTCTCCCTGGACCCCATAAGGGCCCGGCTGCTCGCCGAGCTGGCGGCCGGACCCGCGTCGGCCGCCATGCTGGCCGGCAAGGTCGGGCTGTCCCGGCAGAAGGTGAACTACCACCTGAAGGCGCTGGAGCGGCACGGCCTGGTCGAGCTGGCCGGGGAGCGCCGCAAGGGCAATGTCACCGAGCGGCTGATGCGGGCGACCGCAGCGTCGTACGTCATCTCGCCGCTCGCCCTCGCCGCCGTGCAGCCGGACCCGGAGCGCTTCCGGGACCAGCTCTCCGCGCGCTGGCTACTGGCGCTCGGCGCGCGTCTGGTGCGGGACGTCGGCTCACTGATCACCGGCGCGGCCAAGGCCCGCAAGGGACTTGCGACCTATGCGCTGGACGGCGAGGTGCGGTTCGCCTCGGCGGCCGAACGCGCCGCGTTCATCCAGGAGTTGACGGTCGGCGTCACCGGCCTGATCCGCAAGTACGACGCCCCGGACGCCGAGGGCGGACGGGACCACCGGATCGTCGTGGCGGTCCATCCCACCCTCAAACAAGACGAGCCAGAAAAGTCGGAATAGTTCAGGAGCTCACCATGCCCAAGGAATTCGAGATCGCCCGCGAGTTCGAGGTCGACGCCTCTCCGGAGGAGGTCTTCGAGGCCGTCACCGCCGGAACGGGCGGCTATCTGTGGCCCATGGAGCCGCCGGAGCCCCGGGTCGGAGGGGAGGGGCCCTCCGGGTCGACGGTCACCGCATGGGACCCGCCGCACCGGTACAGCGTCCTCGTGGAGGACGTCGAGGGCATCTCCGAGCAGACCCGTAATCAGCTCGACTACACCATCGAGCCGCGTGACGAGGGCAAGCGGGCCTGGGTGCGGTACGTGCACAGCGGGATCTTCGTCGACGACTGGGACAACCAGTACGACGGCGCCGCCAAGCACACCGACTTCTACCTGCACACCCTGCGCGAGTACCTCACGCACTTCGCGCCCCGTCCGGCCGCCTTCGCCACCTTCGACGGGCCCGAGGCGTCCAAGGCCGCCGACGCCCTCGAAGTCGTCGGGCGGGCGCTGGGTGTCGGCGCGGACGTGGCCGCCGGCACCGAGGTGCGGGTCCACGGGCCCGACGAGTTCGACGCCGTGGTCGACTTCCGCAACCCGTACTTCATCGGGCTGCGCACCGACCGGGGCCTCACCCGGATCTTCGGACGCAACCACTGGGGTTACCCGGTCGGCATCTCCTTGCACGACTTCACACCGGGCGCGGAGATCGAGGAGTGCGAGACCGAATGGCAGGGCTGGCTGAACGGCGTGTTCAACCAGCCCTGACCGAAGGGGAGTTACGGCTTGAAGCGCATGACCTGCGGGTCGTGGTCGCTGATCTGGTCGTTGAACTCGGCGTTCATGTGCACGCTGTCGTACTCGAAGTCACAGCCGCGCCGGATCGACGGGCTGACCAGGATCTGATCCAGGACCTGGCTGTTGCCCTGGTAGACGTACGAGTAACGCTCGCTGCGCGGCAGTGACTTGACCGCCGCCCACAGGGCGCCGTCCCTCTCCAGGATCTTGGTGGTCTCGGAGAACTCGAAGTCGTTGAAGTCGCCGAGCGCGACGACGTCCGCGTTCTTCTGAGTGTCGAGGATGTCCTTGACGAAGGCGTTCACCAGGCCCGCCTGCTGGTGCCGCTGGGTCTCCGAGCTGCGCGGCACCGGCTGGTACTGCGAGGTCAGACCCTGGTCGCCGCCCTTGGAGTTGAAGTGGTTGGCGATCACGAAGACCGTGCGGCCACGGAAGACGAACTCGCCGGCCAGCGGCTTGCGGCTGTTGGCGAACGCCGTGTTCGCCGGGTCGATACGGCCCGGGGAGACCGTCAGCGCCGCCTTGCCGTCCTCCTCGGTGACACCCACGGCCGTGGTGGCGTCGCCGCCCGCGCGGTCCGTGAAGGAGACCCGCTCCGGGTTGAAGAGGAACGCCTGGCGGATGTTGCCGCCCGGCTCGCCGCCGTCGGCCTTGTCGGCCGGGTCGATGGAGCGCCAGTCGTACGTCGGGCCGCCCGCGGCGACGATCGTGTCGATCAGCTTCTGGATCGTCTGGTCGGCGGCGACCGTGCCGTCGTTCTTCGCGCCGTTGTTGTCCTGGATCTCCTCCAGGGAGACGATGTCGGGCGACTTGAGGTTGTTCACGATCGCGGAGGCGTGCTCCTCGAACGTGGTGTCGGACGGGTCGAGGTTCTCGACGTTGTACGTCGCGACCGCCAGCTCGCCGTTCTTCTGCTTCTCGGTGGTCTCCCGCTTCAGATCGGCGCTCTTCAGGGTGCCGAGCTGGTTCGCGATCAGCGTGTAACCGCCGAACTGGTTGTAGTCCAGCGGGCCCGCGGTGGTGCCGGTGAGGGTGTCACCGACGTTCGCCTTCGGGAAGTCGGCGACCGCGCCGAGCGACTGGATCTGGATGCGGCCGGTGTTCTGCGACTCGTAGGAGCCGTACACCGTGCCGCCGCGGCGGTTGCGGTTCTCCCACGGCTTCACCGTGACCCACAGCTCGCTGTACGGGTCGGTGGCGCCGACTACCCGGGTGTCGGAGACCTGGACGTTCATGCCCTCCAGGGACTCGTACAGGTCCAGGGCGTACGTCGACGGCCGGAGGGGCAGGCCGTTGATCGAGTTGTTCGCGGCGCTGTCGCCCGCCGGGGCGTAGGCGCTCGGCACCGACTTGGCGTCGATGACGGTCGCGGCCGGGACGGCGTTGCCGCTGGAGAGCACGGTGGTCGTCGGCCTGGTGATCTCGGTCAGCGCCTGGTTGCCGGAGGAGGTGCCGCCGGGCACGTACTCCGAGACCGTGCCGGAGACCGACACCAGGTCGCCGACGGCCACGCCCTTGGGCGTGGAGCTGGTGAAGACGAAGACGCCCTCACTGGTGGCCGGGTCGGCGTCCGCGTCCGGGTCCTGGATCCAGAAGCCGCGGGACGAGCCGTAGGTGCGGATACCGGTGACGATGCCGGTCACGTCCGTGACCTGCTTGCCGGCGTACGGGGATATGCGGGTGCTGCCCTGGATGTCATGGATGCGCACCGAGTCGGCGTGCGCGGGAGAGGTGAGGACAACAGTGGACGCCGCGGAACAGACGGCGGCGACGGTGAGCGCGGCTAGGCGCGCTGACGACTTGCTCGGCAACGGGATCCCTCCGGGGACGTGCGTGGGCGCCGGGACGAGGGTGGTGCGTGGAAGGTTGGGAGCCGCGCCCGGTGGGGCGGCGCGACGCGCGTAGAGATTCGGTGCACATGCGTCCGGCTCCGGTGAATGGATATCCACTTCGGTGAACAGATGTCCTATGAATTTCTACGCGCGTAATCTCCTGCTTGGTCAGGCCACTTGTCAAGGTTTCGGCCATGTACACCGGTCAACGGGTAGATGAACCGGGCGGCATGGGGCCAAATCCGTCTAGGCTGAGCGGCTGAGTGGTACGACGCGTCCTAGGAGAACCAGCCGATGTCAGACAGCTCCCCCCTCCCGCCGGTGCGGCTGCGTCCCGAAGCGGAGCTGGCGCGGGACGCGCTGTCCACGCCCCTGCTCTCCCGGGCCGCCCGGCTCGCCCGCTGGGCCGGCCCCGACACCCGCATCGACGCCGGCGGCGGGCTGGTCGAGGAGCAGCTCCCCGCGGCCGCCGAGCTCCTCGGCCTGACCGGCGACGAGGCCGCCGCCTACGCCAGTGAGGCCTGGCGCGTCGCCGTCGACGCCGGGCTCGTCGAGATCGTCGACGAGGAGGAGGGCACCGTCACGGCGGGCGAGGACCTGGCACTGCTCACCGGCGGCTCCCCGCACGATGTGCTCGCGGTGTGGCAGACGGCGCTGGAGACGGTGCTCGCGGACGCGGGCGTGCCGGACCTCGACGACCTGGTCGAGGCCATGAACTTCGAAGAGGGGGCCGGTGAGATCGACCTCTCCCGGCTGGACTGGGACCCCGGGGCCGAGGCGGAGTTCCTCGACGGGGTGCTCGGCAACCTGTACCTGCTGACGGTCGGCGAGGACGGGCCCGGCGAGGCCCCGGTGCCGCTGCCGGCCCTCGCCGCGTCGATGATCGTGCCCAGCGACATGGGGGAGCCGACCAACGACGTACTGGAGCAGGTGTCCGACGCGATGATGCGTCTCGACGACCAGTTCCGGATGCTGGAGCCGGCCGGGCTCGTGGAGTACCAGCCGGTCGACGAGGCGCTGATGGCGGACGCCGAGGAGGAGCCGTCCGCGCCGGTCAACGAGACGGATGTCGCCCGCTACGGCATGGTGCGGCTGACCCCGCTCGGGCTGTACGGCCTGCGTGCGCGGCTGTTGGAGGCCGGGTTCACGGCGCCGGCCGTCGGGGATCTCGCGGACAAGGGGGCCGATGCGCTGCTCGACGGCACGGCCGTCTATCCGCCGGGTGCCGCGCAGGCCGAGACCGAGCAGTGGCTGACGCGCCGTCAGTCACTGCCCGCGGCACGGGAGTTGCTGGCGGCGGCCCGCGGGTCGGACTCCGGGGCGCCCTTGCGGCGGCTGCGGTGTCAGCAGGCCTTGTCGCTGGTGGGTGCTGAAGCGGAGCCCGCCTTGCGGGAGGTTCTGGACGACCCCGAGCTGGGTGGGCTGGCTCGTGTCTGGCTGACCGAACGGGGGGCGTCGGATGTACCGGCGCCCTCAGAGGCGATGGTGTTCTGGCTGACCATCGACACGGTTGCCGCGCAGCTTGCGGCCGAAGGGAACTCCGAGGAGCTCCGGGCTCTGGTGTCCGGGCTCGCCGAGCAGCACAGTGGGTTCTTCGCGGCGGTGTGGCGGGTGGATCATCCCGCTACCGCGGAGGTGTTGGAGGCGATGGGGCGGTTGCATCCGGACAAGCGGATTGCGAAGGAAGCGCGGAAGGCTGCGTTCAAGGCTCGGTCGCAGGCCTGAGGGGGGTGCTGGTGGTGGGGGGGGGGGCGTTGGCGGCTGCGGGTTCGTTGTGGCTGGTCGCGCCCCGCGGCGGAGCCGCAAATCGATACAGCCCCGCGCCCCTTGGGGGGTTGGGGTGCGCGCCTCTAGTGCCGCGACGGGGCGAACGTTGCCTGTCGCGGCACTAGTTTCCTCGGTGGGTTGGGGAGCGCTGCTAGGGGGTGTTTTGAAAGTCCCGCACAGCACCCGCGGCGCCCGGCACGCACCCTCGCCGCACCGGCCAAAGACCCAAGTACGTCCAGTACGAGGGCCTTCGTCCGGCACGCCGAGGGCACGCACCGAACACCGCGGGCACCGCACAGGACTTTCAAAACACCCCCTAGGGGGGCGCTTGCTGTGCGGGGGGAGTTGGTCTCCTTTCCGCGCGGCGCACCCCTCATCTCCGAAGGTGACCTCGGGTCCGATGTCAACATCCTGGTCAGCCGGCTCGCGGGAGCCGATGTGCGGTGGGTGCGGGCCGGGTTCGGGATCGGGTTCAAGGAGAGCTTGGAGCAGGCGCTCAGGGAGGTCGAGGAGGGGGGGCGGCAAGCCGTACGCCATTCCCGCCGGCGCCTGCGACCATCCGCTCGGCGGACTTGGCTTCGTCGGCTGGGCTCATGAAGTCGTCGAACAAGAGCGGGAGTTGGGGGTCTTCTCCGACACCGTGATCGTCTGTTCGGTGACCGGGTCGACGCAGGCGGGCATGATCGCCGGGTTCCGGGCGTTGGAGGAGGCCGGAGGGCGGACGCGGCGCGTGATCGGCGTGGACGCGTCGGCGGCTCCGGCTCGGACCCGGGAGCAGATCGCGCGGATCGCGCAGGGCACCGGGCGGCTGATCGGCGTACGGAGTGAACTGACCGAGGCGGACGTCGAGTTGGACGATCGGTACCACGCGGGGACGTACGGGATACCTGACGAGACGACGCTGGCTGCGATGCGGCTGGCGGCGCGGACCGAGGGATGGTCACGGATCCCGTGTACGAGGGGAAGGCGATGGCCGGGCTTGTCGACATGGTGACTCGGGGCGAGATCGGGCGGGAGTCGACCGTGCTGTACGCGCATCTGGGCGGGCAGCCGGCGCTGAACGCGTACAGCGCGCTGTTTTAGACGGGTTCCCGGCGCCGGGCGCCCCCTGGGTCGGGGGCGTCCCGGAGCTGTCGGGGCCGCTTACAGTGCCTGGGCCGCGGGCTTGACCATGCCGCGGACGGTACGCGACTTGACGAAGTCGCCCATGGCTGTCATCTCCCACTCACCGGAGAACTGCTTGATCAGCTTGGCCATCATCACGCCGGTCTGCGGTTCGGCGGAGGTCAGGTCGAAGCGGACGAGTTCCTCGCCGGTGGTGCCGTCGAGGAGACGGCAGTAGGCCTTGGCGATCTCGGTGAACTTCTGGCCGGAGAAGGAGTTCACGGTGAAGACCAGGCCGGTGACGTCCTGGGGGAGCCGGCCGAGGTCGACGGTGATCACCTCGTCGTCGCCTCCGCCCTCGCCGGTGAGGTTGTCGCCGGAGTGCTTGATCGCGCCGTTCACGATCTGGAGCTTGCCGAAGTAGCAGCTGTCGATGTGGTTGCGCTGCGGGCCGTAGGCGATGACCGAGGCGTCCAGGTCGATGTCCTTGCCGCGGTACGCCGGCTCCCAACCGAGGCCCATCTTGACCTGGGAGAGCAGGGGGCGGCCGCCCTTGATGAGCGAGACGGTCTGGTTCTTCTGAAGGCTGACGCGGCCCTTGTCGAGGTTGATCTTCCCGGCACCGGGGGCCGGGGGCGCGGGCGGGGCGGGGGGTGCCGCCGGCGCCGGGGGAGTGGACATCGGCGGGGCGGGCGGGGTGACCGGCGGCTGCATGGTGGGCTGGGGCGGGGTCACGGGGGTCGGCGCCGGTTCCTCGACGGTCACGCCGAAGTCGGTGGCGATGCCGGCGAGGCCGTTGGAGTAGCCCTGGCCCACCGCTCGGGCCTTCCAGGCGCCGTTGCGGAGGTAGATCTCCACGATGACGAGCGCGGTCTCGGTGCCGAGCTGTGGGGGTGTGAAGGTGGCCAGGACGTTGTTGTCGTCGGCGCTGCGGATGGTCGCCGTCGGTTCGATGCCCTGGAAGGTCTGGCCGGGGGCGTCCGGGCTGGCGGTGACGACGACCTTCTCGATGCCCGGGGGGACGGCGGTGGTGTCGACCGTGATCGCGTCGGGGGCGGTGCCGCCGCCCGAGCGGTAGGTCACGCCCGGGCCGGTGGGCTGGTTGTAGAAGATGAAGTCGTCGTCGGAGCGCACCTTGCCGTCGGCGGTGAGCAGCAGGCCCGATACGTCTAGCCGCACCGGGGCGGTGACGTCCACCGTCACGCGGGCGACGGGGAGTGGGATGTTCGAGCCGGGGGTCATAGCTGTCATGCCCCATTGAACGACCGAGGTCGCTTTACCGTTCCCTTACCAGGGGACTGATCGGGTCAAGGGCGGTTGCGGGGGGTGGTTGCGGACGGTTCGCTCGTTGCCGCGCTTGTAGTTACCGGTCCAGCGGGCCATGACGAGCTGGGGGTCGGTGGCTTCGACCTCTTCGAGGATGTTGCGCTCGTGTGCCGCGGAGGGTGGTGGCGGGGTGGCCCGCGTGGGTGATGCGGACGGTGCCGTCGGGGTGGGCGGCGTAGGCGAAGCCTTGGGGTTTGGGCATGGGCGGGATCGTACGACCGGCCGGGCGGCGGGGCCGAAGGGTTTTCCGCCCCCGCCGCCCCTACCCGTCCCGTCCCGCCCCTACCCGTCCCGCCCCTACCCGTCCCGTCCCGTCCCAGGGGCTGCCGCCCTTGGACCCCCTTGTCGGCCCTGAACGGGCCTCGTCCTCAAACGCCGGACGGGCTGGATGCCGCTACGGGACCACCACTGTCTTTCGGCCCACCCCCGCCGCGAACTGGTCCAGTGCCTCCGGGTACCGGTCCAGCGGGATGCGGTCGCTGATGAAGATCTCGGGGTCCAGGACGCCGTTGGCGAAGAGTTCCGCCGCTCGTTCGAAGCTGTGGAGGACCGCCATGGAGCCGGTGATGGTGATCTCCTGGTTGTAGATGCGGTACGGGTCGATCGTGACGCGGGTCGCGTAGTCGGCCACTCCGAACTGGAGGAACGTGCCCGCCTTCGCCACCCTCTCCAGGCCGTCCTGGATCGCCGCCGCGTTGCCGGTCGCGTCGACCACCACGTCCCAGCCCTGCGGGCGTTCCAGCTCGTCCGCGTTGGCCGCGGACGAGGAGACACCCAGTCGCCGTGCCGTCTCCAGACGGGCCGGGTTCACGTCGACCACGTCCACGCGCGCCGCCCCCGTCCGCTTCGCCAGCTCCAGCATCATCAGGCCCATCGTTCCCGAGCCGTAGATCAGGACATGGGCGCCGAGGCGGGAGTTCAGCACGTCGTAGCCTCGTACCGCGCACGACAGGGGCTCGATCAGGGCCGCGTCCTGGGTGCGGATGTGCTCCGGCAACTGCACGCAGTTCGCCACGGGGGCCACGGCGTAGCGCGCCGCGCCTCCCGCCGTCGTGACGCCGATCGCGGCCCAGCGTTCGCACATGTTGTTGTGGCCCGTACGGCAGTACCGGCACTCGTAGCAGTACAACGACGGGTCGACCGCCACCCGGTCGCCCACCGACAGCTCCGTGACCTGGGTGCCGACACCCACCACCTCGCCCGCGAACTCGTGCCCGGGCACGATCGGCAGCTGTGGGGCGAACTCCCCTTGCAGGATGTGCAGATCCGTTCCGCACAGGCCGCACGCCGCGACCTCGACCACGACATCGCGCGGTCCTGGCGTCGGGTCCGGGACCTCGGCGACGACGGCCTTGCCCACGGACTCGATGACGGCGGCCTTCATTTCACGGCTCCCAACGACAGGCCCTGGACCAGCTTGTCCTGGGCGGCGAACCCCGCGGCGAGCACCGGCAGGGAGATGACGAGCGAGGCGGCGCACACCTTCGCCAGGAACAGGCCCTGGCTGGTGATGAAGCCGGTCAGGAAGATGGGGGCCGTTTCGGCGACCACACCCGTCAACACCCTCGCGAACAGCAGCTCGTTCCAGCTGAAGATGAAGCAGATCAGGGACGTCGCCGCGATGCCGGGCAGGGCGATGGGGGCGACCACGCGCCACAGGATCGTCGGCAGTTTCGCGCCGTCGATCTGCGCCGCCTCGATGATCGCGGCCGGTACCTCGGAGAGGAAGGACTGCATCATCCACACCGCGATCGGCAGGTTCATGGCGGTGTAGAGGATGACCAGGGCCCAGATGTTGTCGAGCAGACCGGTGTTCTTCGCGAACAGGTAGATCGGCAGCAGGCCCGCCACCAGCGGCAGCATCTTGGTGGACAGGAAGAAGAACATGACGTCGGTCCACTTCTTCACCGGCCGGATGGACAGCGCGTACGCGGCCGGCAGTGCGAGGACCAGGGTCAGCAGTGTCGAGACGACCGAGGCCGTCATCGAGTTGATCAGCGCGGGCCAGGGGCTGGCGCCGCCGTCCACGCCGAAGAACGCGCGGTAGCTGTCCAGGGTGAGCGAGGCGGCGACGGAGGGCGGGTTGGTCGCCGCGTCCGCCTCGGAGTGGAAGGAGGTCAGGACCATCCAGAGGATCGGCAGCACGAACACGATGCCGGCCAGCCAGGCTGCCATGCCCAGTGCTGCTCCCTGGAACCGGCGGCGCGGTGCGGTGGAAGTGATCGTCGTCATCAGCGGGACACCTCCGCACGGAACAGGGACGACACCACGCGCAGAGCGAAGGTCGCGAGGATGAGCGAGCCGATCACGACGATGACGCCGGCCGCCGAGGCGAGGCCGTTCTCGTGCGCCTGGTAGAAGGTCTGGTAGATCGTGTACGGCAGGTTCGCGGTGCCCAGGCCGCCGGAGGTGATGGTGTACACCGCGTCGAAGTTCTGCACGATGTAGATCGAGCCGAGCAGCACGCTCAGTTCGATGTAGCGGCGCATGTGCGGCAGCGTGATGTGGACGAACTCCTGCCAGGCGCTCGCGCCGTCCATGCGGGCCGCCTCCAGCAACTGCGGGTCACGGCTCTGCAGTCCGGCCAGCAGGATCAGCGTCATGAACGGCGTCCACTGCCAGATCAGCGAGGCCTCGACCGCCATCAGCGGCATCTCGGAGATCCAGTCAGGCTGGGCCGCGCCGTCACCGCCGATCCAGTTCAGGAGGCCGTTGAAGAGGCCGTACTCCGGGTTGAACAGGACGTGCTTCCACAGCAGCGCGGCGGCGACCGGCACCAGCAGGAAGGGGGCGATGAGCATGGTGCGCACGACGGCCCGGCCCCGGAACTTCCGGTCGAGCAGCAGCGCCAGCGCCATGCCGAGCACCAGGCTGACGAGCACGACGGTCGCGGTCAGCAGGACGGTCGTCCCCACCGACTCGCGCAGCTCGGGGGTGCTCAGCACCTCCGAGTAGTTGGCGAAGCCGGCGAAGCGGCGGTCGTCCGGGTAGAGCGCGTTCCAGTCGAAGAACGAGATGACCAGGGTGGCCACGAAGGGCAGCTGCGTCACGAGGATCATGAAGACCAGCGCGGGCAGCAGGGGCGCCCGGGTGGCCCAGGCGCGCATCCGGTTCGGCGGCCGGGTCGCCGCCGGCCGCACGGGGGCGGCGGCGACCCGGGTGGGGGGAGTGGTCACGCTCATGATCCCTCGTACTTCTTCCCCACGGCCTCGGCGAGCTCCTGGGACTTCTGCAGCGCGCTGTCCACGGACTGGCGGCCCGCGATGGCGGAGCTGATCTCCTGGGAGACCTTGGTGCCCAGGTCGGTGAACTCGGGGATGCCGACGAACTGGATGCCGGGCGCGGGCCGGGGCTGCACGCCCGGGTCCTCGGGCTTGGCGTTCGCGATGGCGTCCCGGGTGACGTCGGCGAATGCGGCCGCTTCCTTGCGGTACTCGGGGATGTCGTAGGTCGAGGCGCGCTTGCCCGCGGGCACGTTGGCCCAGCCGTTCGTCTCGCCGACGAGCTTCTCGTAGTCCTTGCCGGAGGCCCAGGAGATGAACTTCCAGGCGTTCTCGGCGTTCTTGGAGGACTTCTGGATGCCCCAGGCCCAGGTGTAGAGCCAGCCGGAGCTGTCGGTCTTCTCGACCGGCGCCGGGACGTAGCCGATCTTGCCCTTGACCGGGGAGCCGCTCGCCTCCAGGGAGCCGGCGCCGGCTGTGGCGTCGTACCACATGGCCGTCTTGCCCTGGGTCATGTTGTTCAGGCACTCGGCGTAGCCGGACTGCGCGGCGCCGGACTCGCCGTTCTTGCGGACCAGGTCGACATAGAACCGGGTGGCCTCCTTGAACTCCTTGGAGTCCAGTTGCGCCTGCCAGTTCTGGTCGAACCAGGTGCCGCCGAAGGTGTTGACGACCGTGGTGAGCGGTGCCATCACCTCGCCCCAGCCGGGCAGGCCGCGCAGGCAGATGCCCTTCATGCCGGACTCGGCGCCGTCCACCTTGTCGGCTATGCCGGCGACCTGCTGCCAGGTGGGCTTGGCGGGCATGGTCAGGCCCGCCTTCTCCAGGACGTCCTTGCGGTACATCAGGAAGGAGGACTCGCCGTAGAAGGGCTCACCGTAGAGCTTGCCGTCCTCCGCGGTGAGGGCCTGGGTCATCGGCGGGAGGATGTCGTCCTGGTCGAAGGCGGTGTCGCCCTTGACGTAGGAGTCCAGGGAGTGGAGCCAGCCGTTCTTGGCGTAGATCGGGATCTCGTAGTTGCTCAGGGTGGCGACGTCGTACTGGCCCGCCTGGTTGGCGAAGTCCTGGCTGATCTTGTCGCGGACGTCGTTCTCCGGCAGGACGGTGAAGTTCACCTTGATGCCGGTGTCCTTGGTGAAGTTGTCGGCGGTGAGCTTCTGGAGCTCCACCATCTGCGGGTTGTTCACCATCAGGACGTTGATGGAGTCGCCACCGGTGGATCCGGATCCGCCGGCGCCCGAGCAGGCGGCGAGCGAGGTGATCAGCGTCCCTACGGCGGCCGCGGCGATGAGACCGCGTGGCGCCCGTCGGCTCTGGGTTCGCATGAAGTGCTCCTGGATTTATGCGGATAAAGAGGACTGTTGTGGGTGTGCGGTGCCCTGAAGGGAGGGACAGGTGGGGATCAGACGCGGATGATCTGCGGCCCGAGGAGGGAGTAGCGGTGGGCCTCGGCCGCGGGGAGCAGCGTGCTGGTGACGATCGCCTCCAGGGCGCCGACCTCCGCGAAGCGGCAGAAGCTGACGGCCCCGAACTTGGTGTGGACGCCCGCGAACACCGTGCGCCGCGCGGACCGGACGGCCTGGGCCTTGACCTCGCTGACGGCCGGGTCGGGGGTGGTGAGGCCGTGTTCGCGGGAGATGCCGTTGGCGCCGATGAAGGCGAGGTCGATGACGAAGCCGGCGAGCATCTTCGTCGTCCAGTGGTCGACGGTGGCCAGCGTGCCGGAGCGGACCCGGCCGCCGAGCAGCAGGACCGAGATGCCTTCGGCCTCGGCGAGCGTGCCGGCGACCGGCAGGGACGCGGTGACCACGGTCAGCGTCCGGTCCCGGGGGAGCGCCTCGGCGATGAGCTGGGGGGTGAAGCCCTCGTCGACGAAGACGGTCTCGGCGTCCCCGAGCAGCTCCGCAGCGGCGGCCGCGATCCGGCGCTTCTCGGGGACATGGCTGGTGGCCCGGAAGGCGAGCGTCGTCTCGAAGCCGGCGCTCTCCACGGGGTAGGCACCGCCATGGGTACGGCGGAGCAGGCCGTGCTCCTCCAGGACCCGCAGGTCCCGGCGCACGGTCTCCTTGGCCACGCCCAGCTCGGCGGCGAGCGCGGTGACGTCGACCGAGCCGGTGGAACGCGCGGCCTGCACGATCTCGCGCTGGCGTTCCTCGGCGGTTCTCGCTGCCTTCGCCGTCGTCATCGTCGACACCCGCTTCCGTGCTGTGGTGCGTGGCTTGATCGTCTGCGGCCGATCAAGCCGGAGCTGCCCGTTCGGGCCCGGTGGGGCCCATGGGGGAAGTTCTACAGCGGGGGTGCGGTGCTGAACAGGCCTGTTGCCGATCCGATGCTGCCCGTTTATGCCCGTTCAGGGCTGTGTGTGACCGCCTCGGACCTGCGCAGGCTTGCAGGGGAGGGTGAGAGCGGGCAGCGCTGATGCCCGAATGCGGGAGCGGGCGGGCCCGTTCGGTGCCCGCCCGCTCCCGCGAACGCGGGTTTTCCGCCGTGTCCGGCCGGATCAGTACGGCCAGATCGGGGGGTTGTTCACGAAGTGGCCGCCCAGGTGGGTGTGGGCCTCGTTGGCGGGGTCCAGGTCGCCCTGCTCCGCGATCAGCTTCTCGGCGTAGGGCTCGGAGTCGTCCTGGGGGGCGTAGCCGAGGGAGCGGGCCGTGGTGAGGTCCCACCACAGGCGGGTGTTGGCGGAGGAGCCGTAGACGACCTTGTGGCCGACCTCCTCGGCGGTCAGGGCCGCGTGGAAGAGGCGGGCGCCGTCGGCCGGGCTCATCCAGACCGACAGCATGCGGACGCTGGTGGGCTCCGGGAAGCAGGAGCCGATACGGACCGAGACGGTCTCCAGGCCGTACTTGTCCCAGTAGAACTGGGCGAGATCCTCGCCGAAGGACTTGGACAGGCCGTAGAAGGTGTCCGGGCGGCGCGGGGTGTCGATCGGGATCAGGGGGTCGTCGCCCTGGGGGCGCGGGGTGAAGCCGACCGCGTGATTGGACGAGGCGAAGACGATGCGCGCGACGCCCTCTTCGCGTGCGGCCTCGTACAGGTTGTAGGTGCCCTCGATGTTCGCCTTGAGGATCTTCTCGAACGGGGCTTCCAGGGAGATGCCCGCGAGGTGGATGATCGCGTCGACGCCCCGGACGGCCGCGCGCAGCGCCTCTTTGTCGGCGAGGTCCGCGACGATCGCGTCCGGCTCGCCCTCGATGGGGCGCAGATCGAGCAGGCGCAGATCGTAGCCGTACTCGGGCAGCAGGTCCCGCATCAGGGTGCCGAGGCCGCCGGCTGCGCCGGTGAGCAGAACGGTGCGGGGCGCTGGCATCCTCGGGTCTCCTTGAGTAGACGGCCGTATGACTGCACGGTATTCACATTCGTGGACAAGCTATGGATCACCGACCCGGCTCGTCAAGGGTGGCGGAGTGCGTGTTCATAAACATAAACTTCGATCAGAAACCTGCACACCTTCGTGACCGCACCCGTTCTAGGGAGAGCCTGTGACGCCAGCCGACCTCGCCGCTCGACTCGGCATCCCCAGCGGGCCGCTGTTCTTCCCCGTCACCGCCTACGCCTCCGACGGCGCCGTCGACCTCGACGTCTACCGCGAGCATGTGCGCCGGGGAGTGGAGGCCGGTGCCGCCGCGGTCTTCGCCTGCTGCGGCACCGGGGAGTTCCACGCGCTGACGGCCGAGGAGTACCAGGAGTGCGTCCGGGTGGCCGTGGCGGAGACGGCGGGCCGGGTGCCGGTCGTCGCGGGCGCCGGATACGGCACCGCGCTCGCCGTGCGGTACGCGCGGCTCGCCGAGGCGGCCGGCGCCGACGGGCTGCTCGCCATGCCGCCGTATCTCGTGCAGGCCGCGCAGGAGGGACTGCTGCGGCACTACCGGGAGGTCGCCGCGGCCACCGCGCTGCCCGTGATCGTCTACCAGCGCGACAACGCCGTGTTCACCCCGCAGACGGTCGTCGACCTCGCCCGCACGGACGGGATCATCGGGTTCAAGGACGGCCTCGGCGACCTGGATCTCATGCAGCGGATCGTCAGCGCCGTACGCACCGAAGTCCCCGGCGACTTCCTCTACTTCAACGGACTGCCCACCGCCGAGCTGACCCAGCTCGCGTACCGCGCCATCGGCATCACGCTCTACTCGTCGGCCGTGTTCTGCTTCGCCCCCGAGATCGCCCTCACCTTCCACCGGGCCCTGCACACCGGCGACCTCGCCACCGCGCGCCGCCTCCTGGACGGCTTCTACCGGCCGTTCGTCGAACTGCGCGCCCAGGGCCGCGGTTACGCCGTCGCCCTCGTCAAAGCGGGCGTCCGCCTGCGCGGCCTGGACGTCGGGGAGGTCCGGACGCCGCTGCACGAACCGAGCGAGGATCATGTCAAGCACCTCGCGCTGCTGATCGAGCGCGGGTACGCGCTGCTGGAGGAGGACGGCAAGTGAAGGCGTCGGCATTCGTCTACCCCTGGGACGTCGTCGGGGACCCGGAGGCGGCCGGGCGGATCGCCGCCCTCGGGGTGCGGCAGGTGACGCTCGCCGCCGCCTACCACTCCACGCGCGCGTTGACCCCCCGCCACCCGCGCCACCGCATCGTCACGGCCGAACACGCGGCCGTGCTGTACCCGACGGACGCGCGCTGGGAGGGCAGGGAGCTGCGCCCCTACGCGGCCGGTGACTGGGCGCCCGGGGACGCCTACGGCGAGGCGGCGACCGCGCTCGCCGAGGCGGGCCTTGATGTGCACACCTGGGTCGTCCTCGCCCACAACTCCCGCCTCGGCGCCGAACACCCCGGCACCTCCGTCGTCAACGCCTACGGCGACCGCTACCCATGGGCCCCGTGCATCGCCCAGCCCGCCACCCGCGCGTACCTGATCGACCTGGCCGCCGAGGCGGCGGTGCGTCCCGGAGCGCGCGGCACAGAGCTGGAGTCCCTCGGCTGGTACGGACTCGCCCATCTGCACGCCCACGACAAGACCGGCGGGGTCGGCCTCGGGGAGGCCGGGCAGTACCTCATGTCCCTCTGCTTCTGCCCGGTCTGCCGACAGGGGTACGGCGAACAGGGCCTGGACGCAGACGAGCTGGCGGCGGTCGTGCGGGCCGCGCTGGAGCCGCTGTGGCAGGGTGCGGCCGCCGGCGAGGGGTGGGCGGACGTCGAGAAGCTGCTCGGGGAGGCCAACGCGGCCGCCACGCGCGCGTGGCGCGACGCCACCGCCCGTACGCTCCAGGAGGCGGCCGTCGCCGCCGTCCGTGCCGCGGCGCCGGACGGCTTCCAGGTGCTGCTGCATGCCGACCCGGTGGAGTACCACTGCGGGGCGAACGCCGGTGTGGATCCCGCCCACATACTGTCGGGCGCCGATGGTGTGGTCGTGCCCTGTACGGGCGGCCCCGGATTGCTGACGCCGTTCGCGGAGCAGGGGCGCGGGGTGCTCGCCGCCAACTTCACCGTGGTCTCCGGGATGGGGGGACGCCCGGACACACTGGCGGCGGACGCGGCACGCGCGCGTGAGTTCGGGGCCACGGAACTGCGGCTGTATCACGCCGGGTTGGCGTCCGACGGTGACCTGGAGTCGGTGCGGTCCGCGCTGGGCGGAGGCTGAAGCAGGGGCGCGGCCGTCGCGAGCGGCGCGAGCCCGATGACAGCCAACAGCACGCGGTGATCGACCGGTTCGACGAGTGCGGCGCCCGCTGCGAGGCCGATCACAGCCAACAGCACGCGGTGATCGACCGGTTCGACGAGTGCGGCGCCCGCTGCGAGGCCGATCACGTTCGGAGCGAACACCAGCGTGTTGGCGGTGGCGGTGACCCGGCCCAGCAGCGGGCCCGGTGTCCCGTGCTGGACGTGGGTCAGCGCGGCGATCAGTACGGCGGGCAGTCCCGCGCCGATCGCCGCGCTGCACGCCAGGGCCACGGGGTCGGAGGGGACGGCGCGCAGCGCCACGGAGACCCCGAACAGGGCGATGCCGTACGCGGCGAAGCGAGGGGCGCCGAGGCGGCGCAGGGCGGGGCCGGAGAGCAGGCCCACGACCACCGAGCCGGCGCCCTGGGCGGCGTAGAGCACACCGGCGTACGCGGGGGAGTGGCCGAGGTGTTCGACGACCGGGTAGATCAGGGCTCCATTGACACCGGCGCACAGCATGGTGGTGCCGCCGGCCATGACGAGCCGCCGCATGCCGGGGTGCGACCACACATGACGGGCGCCTTCAGCGGTCCGCGCACGCCAGTCGCCGGTGGGGGGTCCGGGCCTCGGTTCCTTGACCCGCAGACAGGCGTACAGACAGGCGGCGGCGACGAAGGTGGCCGCGTCGAGCAGGGCGACGCTCGCACCGCCGTACACCGTGTAGAGGGCCGCACCGGCCGGAGGGGCCAGGATCTTCATGCCCTCGCCGGCCGTCATGCGCAGCCCGTTGAAGTCGCCGAGCAGGGGACCCGGCACGGCGACGGCGGCGAGGGCGGACTCCGCCGCGTCGTGGACGACGCCCGCGGCGCCGTAGACGAAGAGGACGGTGAAGAGCAGCCACAGGCCGTCGCGGGAGTCCACCGCGACGAGGCTGATCAGGAGGACGGCGAGCAACAGGTTCGTGGCGATCAGCAGGGGTGCGCGGCGGACACGGTCGGCGAGGGTGCCGAGCAGGGGGCCCGCCAGGGTGGGCGCCCACAGGGCGAGCACGCACAGCGCGGCGAGCCGGTCCGAGCCGGTGAGGTCCTTCACCCATACGCCGGACACCAGCCACAGCGCGGAGGTCCCGAAGCCGGAGATCACGACTCCGGCGAGAGAGAGCCCGGCGGAGCGGTCACGCAGTACGCGCAGAAGCGGCCATGTCCTCGTCATGCCTGGACATCGTGGGTCCAAGGACGTGGGGCGGGGATCGGGCAGGTGCCTTATTCGTCCGGGCGCGAGCGATGAGTTTCCGAGGCGCGGCCGGTCTACCTTCCAAGACCACCGCCGGAACACTGAGGAGCAGCCCATGACGGACTCGATCATCGACCTGGGACCCCAGACCCAAGTCCTCGCCCGCCTCTCCGAGGCCGTCACCGACGAGCAGCTGACGGACGCGACTCCGTGCCCGGACCTGAGGGTCCGCAACCTGCTGGGTCACCTGCTGGGCCTGACCATCGCCTTCCGTGACGCCGGCCGCAAGGACCTGGGCGCTACGACCGACACCGCCCCCACCGACACCGTCCCCGATATCGGGCCCGGCTGGCGTGAGGAGTTCCCCAAGGTCCTCGACGAGCTCGCCGAGGCCTGGCGCGACCCGGCCGCCTGGACCGGGATGACCCGGGCGGGCGGCTTCGACCTCCCCGGCGCGGTCGCCGGTGCCGTCGCCATCGACGAACTGGTCATCCACGGCTGGGACCTGGCCCGGGCCACGGGGCAGCCGTACACCCCCGATCCGACCGCGCTCCAGGCCTGCCACGACTTCCTCCTCGCCTCGAAGGACGACCCCAGCCGCGGCGAGATCTTCGGTCCGATCGTCCCGGTACCGCAGGACGCGCCCTTGCTCGACCGTGCGGTGGGGCTGAGCGGGCGGAACCCGGAGTGGAAGCCGTAGAAGAGCGTGAGAGCCAGTGCCGCGGCAGGCAACGTTCGCCCCGTCGCGACGCCCGGCACGCACTCTCGCCGCACCGGCCGAAGCCCAAGTACATCCAGTACGAGGGCTTCCGGCCGGCACGCCGAGAGCACGCACCGGACGCCGCTCCCTGACGGGCAAACGTCGCCTGCCGCGGCACTGGCCTCCCCGCATGTCGATCACGCTGACCGTCCTCGGTACCGCCCCCCACCCCGCCCCCGACCGCCCCTGCTCCGGCTATCTGCTGCGCGGCGGGGGCGCCGAGGTGTGGGTGGACGCCGGTACCGGGACCTTCGCGGAGTTGCAGCGGCACACCGACCCGGCGCGCCTCGACGCCATCTGGATCTCCCATCTGCATGCCGACCTCCCCCAGTCTCGGCTTCGCTCGACCGGGCGGTGCCCCCCTCGCCGATCTCACCGCCGCCTGCTACGGGTTCGCGTACGGCGGTCTCACCCCGCCCGCGCCCATCCCCGTGTACGCCCCCCCGCGACTGCGCCCAGCGCCTCGCCGGGTTCTTCGGGCGGCCGGATGGCGCGTTCCTCAGCGGTGTCTTCGACTTCCGGGCACTGTACGACGGGCATGTCGGCCGGCACGGCGAGCTGACACTCACCGCCCGTCAAGTCGTGCACGACGTGGAGGCGTACGGGCTGCGCGCCGAGTGCGCCGGGCGGGTGCTCGCCTACTCCGGAGGCAGCGGACCGTGCGAGGCGCTCACCGAACTCGCCCGCGGCGCCGACCTGTTCCTGAGCGAGGCCGACATAGACACGCATCGCGAAGGCGAACAGCGCGTGCATCTCACCCCGGAGGACGCCGGAGCCTGCGCCCAGGGCGCCGGACGGCTGCTCATCACGCACGTCGGACCCACCCTCACCCCGGACGAGGCAACCGCCCGTGCCGCCAAGGCCTTCGGCGGGCCCACCGCCACCGCGCGCGCCGGGGAGACCCACACCCTCTGACCGGGCAACCTCAACTTCCTTTGTCAGAAGCATTGACGAAACACAGGGGCGCTCCTACCTTCATCGCGTCGTACTTCGTACGTCATATATGAGACGCGATATGTGAGATCCGAGAGGCGCGCATGACCTCTGTGCCCACGCCGATCCCCTCCCGCACGCAGTACGTGCTGCAGGAGATCAAACGCCGTATCCTCACCGGGCAGTTGACGCCCGGACAGGCCCTGGTGGAGACCGAGCTCGCCGCGCAGTTCGGGGTGTCCAAGACCCCGGTGCGCGAGGCGCTCAAGACGCTCGCCGGGACCGGGCTCGTCGTGATGAGCCAGTACAAGGGCGTCACGGTGCGCATGGTGGACGCGGACATGGCGCGCGAGGTCTACGACGTGCGGCTGCTCCTCGAACCGGAGGCGCTGAAGCGGGCCGTCAGGCGGGGCGCCTCGCTGGACGCCGCCCGTGACGCGCTGACCCGGGCCGACCAGGCCTCCGACACCGCTGAACGCTCCCTCGCCAACCGGGCGTTCCACCGCGCCCTCTACCTGCCCTGCGGCAACCCGCTGCTCGGCCGGATGCTCGACGAGGTCCGTGACCAGGCCGCCCTCGTCTCCGCCGTCGCCTGGGCCGCCTCGCCCTCCTGGGAGCGGGAGGCCGGCGAGCACGAGGAGATCCTGCGGCTCGCCCTCGACGGCGACGCGGACGGCGCGGCGCGCGCCCTGCACGCCCATATCGCCTCCTTCGTCGAGCGAGCGTTCCCCGGCGCCGGGGACCAGGAAGGTCAGGAATGAGCAGCGAGAGCTTCGAGACCCAGCGGGCGGCCCTGGCCGACGTGGTGTCGATCCCGGTGACCCCCTTCGCCGAGGACGGCAGCGTCGACCAGGACGTCCACCGGGCCCTGCTGCGTCGTCTGCTCGACGGGGGGATCCGCACCCTCACCCCCAACGGGAACACCGGCGAGTTCTACGCCCTCACCCCGCAGGAACGCCGGCTCGTCACCGAGATCACCGTCGACGAGGCCGGCGACCGTGCCGTGATCCTCGTCGGCGTCGGCCATGACGTCCCCACCGCCGTCGCCTCCGCCCGGCACGCCCGTGAGCTCGGCGCGGCGATGGTCATGGTCCACCAGCCCGTCCATCCGTACGTCTCGCAGGGCGGCTGGGTCGACTACCACCGCGCCATCGCCGAAGCCGTGCCCGAGCTCGGCGTCGTGCCGTACATCCGCAACGCCCAGCTCAGCGGCGACCGCCTGGCCGAGCTCGCCGACGCGTGCCCGAATGTCATCGGAGTCAAGTACGCCGTCCCGGACGCCGCCAAGTTCGCCGCCTTCGCCCGCGACGCGGGCCTCGACCGTTTCGTGTGGGTCGCCGGGCTCGCCGAACCGTACGCCCCCTCCTACTTCTCCGCGGGCGCCACCGGCTTCACCTCGGGGCTCGTGAACGTCGCCCCCGCCGTTTCGCTGAACATGATCGAAGCACTTCGATCCGGTGACTACCCGGCCGCCATGAAGGTCTGGGAACAGATCCGCCGCTTCGAGGAGCTGCGCGCCGCCAACGGCTCCGCCAACAACGTCACCGTGGTGAAGGAGGCCCTCGCCTCCCTCGGACTGTGCCGCCGGGACGTCCGCCCGCCGAGCAAGCCGCTGCCCGAGAGCGAGCGCGCCGAGGTCGCCGCCATCGCCGCCGGATGGTCCATATGAAGACACCGGAAGAGCTCAGAAGCCACCAGTGGTACGGCACCGAGGGCCAGCTGCGCACCTGGTCGCACAACGCCCGGATGCGCCAGCTCGGCTACGAGGCGGAGGAGTACCGGGGCCGCCCGGTGATCGCCGTCCTCAACACCTGGTCCGACATCAACCCCTGCCATGTCCATCTGCGCGAGCGCGCCGAGGCCGTGAAGCGCGGAGTGTGGCAGGCCGGGGGCTTCCCGCTCGAATTCCCGGTCTCCACACTGTCGGAGACGTACCAGAAGCCCACCCCGATGCTCTACCGCAACCTCCTCGCGATGGAGACGGAGGAACTGCTGCGGTCGTATCCGGTCGACGCGGCGGTGCTGCTCGGCGGCTGCGACAAGTCGACGCCCGCGCTGCTGATGGGCGCGGCCTCGGCCGATGTTCCGTCGCTCTTCGTGCCGGCGGGGCCGATGCTTCCGGGGCACTGGCGCGGTGAGACCCTCGGGTCCGGTACCGACATGTGGAAGTACTGGGACGAGCACCGCGCGGGCAATCTGACGGACTGTGAACTGCGGGAGCTGCAGAGCGGTCTGGCGCGTTCACCAGGTCACTGCATGACCATGGGGACCGCGTCCACGATGACCGCGGCGGCGGAGGTCCTCGGTATGACGCTGCCGGGCGCCTCCTCGATACCCGCCGTCGACTCCGGGCACGAGCGGATGGCCGCCGCCTCCGGGCGCCGTGCCGTGAGGCTCGCCTGGACGGGGCTGAAGCCGTCCGGGATCCTCACCCGCGAGGCCTTCGAGGACGCCGTCACCACGGTGCTCGGGCTCGGCGGCTCCACCAACGCCGTCATCCACCTGATCGCGATGGCGGGCCGCTGCCAAGTTCCCCTGAACCTCGACGACTTCGACCGCATCGCGCGGACCGTCCCGGTGCTCGCCAATGTCCGCCCCGGCGGCCGGACGTACCTCATGGAGGACTTCTGCTTCGCCGGCGGCCTGCCCGCCTTCCTCTCGCGGATCACCGACCTGCTGCACCTGGACCGGCCGACCGTGGGCGGCACCCTGGGCGAGCAGATCGAGGGCGCCGTCGTCCACGACGACGACGTCATCCGGCCCCGCGACAACCCGGTCGCGAGCGAGGGCGGGGTCGCCGTGCTGCGCGGCAACCTCTGCCCGGACGGTGCCGTCATCAAGCACATCTCCGCCGAACCGCACCTGCTCAAGCACACCGGTCCCGCGGTCGTCTTCGACGACTACAAGACCATGCAGCGCACCATCAACGACCCGTCGCTGAACATCACCGCCGACAGCGTGCTGGTGCTGCGGGGCGCCGGGCCCAAGGGCGGCCCCGGTATGCCCGAGTACGGGATGCTGCCCATCCCCGACCACCTGCTCAAGCAGGGGGTGCGGGACATGGTGCGGATCTCCGACGCCCGGATGAGCGGCACCAGTTACGGCGCGTGCGTGCTGCACATCGCGCCGGAGTCGTACGTCGGAGGGCCGCTCGCGCTGGTGCGGACCGGGGACTCCATCACCCTGGACGTCGAGGCGCGCATCCTCCAACTCAACGTGGAGGACGAAGAGTTGACGCGCCGCCGGGAGAGGTGGACAGCACCGCCCGCGCGCTACGAGCGCGGCTACGGCGCGCTCTACAACGAACAGATCACCCAGGCAGACACCGGCTGCGACTTCGAGTTCCTGGCCCGTCCGGGCCATGTGCCGGACCCGTACGCGAGCTGAACCGCCGTACCGCCCAGCAAGGCCAAGAACACACCGCGCACTGGGAGAAAGCGCTTCACCGCTTGACGCGCTTCACCGAAAGCAGCTTCACCGAGAACGGAGAACAGTCATGGCCCAAGCCGCAGCCGTGGCGAAACCGCCCGCGCCACCGAGGCGGCGCCGTGCCTCCGCCACCCCGCGCAGGCTCCCCTACCTGCTGATCGCCCCCGCCGCCCTGCTCATGCTGGGCTTCATCGCCTACCCGGTGATCAGCGTCTTCTACTACAGCCTGCAGAACTACAACCCCACCAAGCCATGGCGCAACGGCTACGCGGGCTTCGACAACTTCGTCCGCATCTTCACCGACGACCCGCTGTTCTGGGACACGCTGGTCTTCAGCGCCAAGTGGGTCTTCGTCGAGGTCGGACTCCAGCTGCTGTTCGGACTCGCGCTGGCCCTCATCGTCAACCAGACCTTCGTGGGCCGGGGTCTGGGCCGCGCGATGGTCTTCTCCCCCTGGGCCGTCTCCGGTGTGCTGACCTCCGCGATCTGGGTGCTGCTCTACAACTCCCAGACGGGCATCACCCGTTACCTCGCGGACCTGGGCATCGGCTCCTACGGCACCAGCTGGCTGTCGGACACCTCCACCGTCTTCCCGGCGGCGATCGTCGCCGACCTGTGGCGCGGTGTCCCCTTCTTCGCGATCCTCATCCTCGCCGACCTGCAGTCCGTCTCCAAGGACCTGTACGAGGCCGCCGAGGTCGACGGGGCGAGCCGGTTCAAGCAGTTCTGGCACATCACGCTGCCCCATCTGAAGGACGCCATCATCCTGTCCACGCTGCTGCGCGCCGTGTGGGAGTTCAACAACGTCGACCTGCTCTACACCCTCACCGGCGGCGGACCGGCCGGCGAGACGACGACACTCCCGCTGTACATCGCCAACACCAGCGTCGACGCCCACAACTTCGGCTACGCGTCGGCCCTGACCACGGTCGCGTTCGTGATCCTGCTCTTCTGCTCGGTGGTCTATCTGCGGCTGAGCAAGTTCGGAGGCGAGAGCAAGTGAGCATCAAGGAAGCCACCCCGGCCGTGCCCGCCGCCCGGAGGAACCCACCGCCACCCCGCCCGTCCGGCAAGCACCGCCCCTGGGACGAGCCCCCGCGCTGGCACATCTACCTCCCGCTCGGCATCTATCTGCTCTTCACCCTGATCCCCTTCTACTGGATCCTGCTCTTCGCGCTCCGCCCGGCGGGATCGACCTCGCTCGTGCCCTGGCCGATGACCTTGGAGCACTTCGACAAGGTCTGGAACGACCGGAGCTTCGGCACCTACTTCCAGAACAGTGTCCTGGTCGGCGTCGCCACCCTCGTCATGACGACGACCGTCGCCCTGGCCGGTGGCTACGCCCTCGCCCGGTTCGACTTCAAGATCAAGCGGGCCTTCATGCTCGCCCTGCTGTGCTCGCAGTTCGTGCCGGGCGCGCTGCTGCTGGTGCCGCTGTTCGAGATCTTCGCCGAACTCCAGATGATCAACTCGCTGGGCAGCGTCATCATCGCGGAGACCGTCTTCCAGCTCCCGCTGTCGATGATCCTCATCAGCAACTTCATCAAGAACGTGCCCTACTCCCTGGAGGAGGCCGCCTGGGTGGACGGCTGCGGGCGGATGCGGGCCTTCCGGGTCGTCGTACTGCCACTGCTGCGGCCCGGGCTGATCGCGGTCGGATCCTTCGCCTTCGTGCACTCCTGGAACCACTTCCTGTTCGCCCTGATGTTCCTCAACAACCAGGACAAGCAGACCATCCCCGTCGGTCTCAACACCCTGATGAGCGCGGACAGCGTCGACCTCGGCGCGCTCGCGGCGGGCGGCATCATCGCGGCCGTCCCCGTGGTGCTCGTGTTCGCCTTCATCCAGAAGTGGCTGATCACCGGCTTCAGCGCGGGGGCGGTGAAGGGGTGAGAAGGCATCAGTTCATCGTGCCGCTGGCCCTGTTGGGGGTGCTGAGCTTCCCCGCGCGCGCCGAGGGCCGCGACATCAGCCGCGACACCCTGCCCGCGAACGACGGCTGGGCGTCCTACGGCTCCGGAACCACCGGAGGCGCGGCGGCCGACGACGCCCATGTCTTCACGGTGACGGACCGCGCAGGACTCGTCCGTGCCCTCGACGGCGGCAGCGACACCCCGAAGATCATCAGGATCGCCGGGACGATCGACGCCAACACCGACGACCGCGGCGACCGCCTGGACTGCGCCGACTACGCCACCGACGGCTACGACCTGAAGAAGTACCTCGCCGCCTACGACCCCCGCACCTGGGGCGCCGCCAAACCCAGCGGCCCCCAGGAGCAGGCCCGCCAGGCATCCGCCGCCCGGCAGGCCGAGCGGGTCGAGCTGACCGTCGGCTCCAACACCACGATCGTGGGACTCGAAGGAGCCGTCCTCAAGGGCGCGAGCCTCCAGGTCAAGGACGCCACCAACGTCATCGTCCGCAACCTCGAACTCCGCGACGCCTACGACTGCTTCCCCGTCTGGCAGCCCAACTCCGGCGGCCTCGGCGACTGGAAGACGGCCTACGACAACATCTGGCTGCGCGGCGCCACGCATGTGTGGGTCGATCACGTCACATTGAGCGACAAGGGTCACCCGGACTCCGGCGAACCCACCTACTTCGGCCGCAACTACCTGCGCCACGACGGTCTGCTCGACATCACCAACGGCTCCGACCTGGTCACCGTCTCCTGGAGCCGGTTCGCCGGCCACGACAAGGCGATGCTCATCGGCAACGGCGACACCGCTACCGGGGACCGCGGCAAGCTCCGGGTCACCCTGCACCACAACGAGTTCGCGTCCGTCGTCCAGCGGGCGCCGAGGGTGCGCTTCGGGCAGGTGCACGTCTACAACAACCGGTACCTGGTGAAGGACGGCCACCGGTACTCGATCGGCGTGTCGACCGAGTCCGCGCTGTACCTCCAGAACAACGCCTTCACCACCCCGGGCCATATCGAGGTCGCCGACCTGGTCAAGAGCTGGAACGGCAGCGCCCTGCACGACGAGGGCACCCTCTTCAACGGCTTCCCGGTCGACCTGCTGCCCATCCACAACGCCTACAACTCCGGCAGCGAGCGCGACCTCACGGCCGACGTCGGCTGGACACCTACCCTGCACACAAAGATCGACAGCGCTGAAGTCGCCGACCGAGCGGTGGCACGTGGCGCGGGCGCAGGGAGGATCCCATGAGCGTAGACCTCGTCCTGGCGGGCGCGCGCGGCCACGGCCGCTGGCACCTGGAGAACATCCGCCGGCTCCAGGACAAGGGGATCGTACGGCTGGCAGGCATCTGCGAGCTGACCCCGCTGACCGCGCACGAGCTCCCCGAGGGCCTCGGCACGCCCGAGCAGTCCCCCGACTTCGGCGCGCTCCTGGACTCCACCGGCGCCCGGATCGCGGTGATCTGCACCCCGATCCCGACCCACACGGACCTGGCGCTGACAGCGGCTCAAAAGGGCGTCCACCTGCTGCTGGAGAAGCCGCCCGCCCCCTCGTACGCCGAGTTCCGGCGTATGGCGGACGGGGTCGCCGAGGCCGGGATCGCCTGCCAGATCGGCTTCCAGTCCCTGGGCTCGCACGCGGTGGCCGCGATCCGGCGCATGCTCGCCGAGGGCACCATCGGCGAACTCGTCGGCATCGGCGGGGCCGGCGCCTGGGCCCGCCCCGAGTCCTACTACCGGCGCGCGCCCTGGGCGGGCAGGCGGCGCCTGCACGGCGTCGACGTGATCGACGGGGCGCTGACCAACCCGCTCGCGCACGCCGTCGCCACCGCCCTCGCGCTCGGCGGCTCGACGCGCGCGGAGGACGTCACCGAGGTCGAGACCGAACTGCTGCGCGCCAACGACATCGAGTCCGACGACACCTCCTGCGTCCGCGTCACCACCGGCCAGGGCCACCGCGTCACCGTCGCCGCCACCCTGTGCGCCGAGCACCCCGACGAGCCCTATGTCGTGGTGCACGGCAGCAGCGGCCGGATCACCTTCTGGTACAAGCAGGACCGGGTGCTGCTCCAGCGCGCGGGCCACGGTCCCGAGGAGTCCGAGTACGGCCGCACCGACCTGCTGGAGAACCTCGTCCTGCATCTCACCGACGGCGACGACCTGCTGGTCACCCCCGAGGAGACCGGCGCCTTCATGAAGGTCGTGGAGGCGATCCGGCTGGCCCCCGACCCCGCTCCGCTGCCCGCCGGGGCCTGGCATCTGCTCGCCGACGAGCAGCGCCGGGTCGTGCCCGGCGTCGACGGACTGGTCGCGGCCGCCGCCGACACCCTCGCCCTCTACTCCGAGCTGGGCGCCCCCTGGGCGCTTCCCCACGGTCTCCGCAAAGAGGTGAGCACATGATGACGACCAACGACACCGCGGTCCTGCGGGTCGCGGGCCGCCCGGTCGGCCGGTACGTCACCCGGCCCGAGCTGCCGGAGCGGCTCTCCCCCCGCCCGTATCTGCACCCCGTCACCACCCTGTCCGGTACGGCGGTCACCGAGCTGAGTCCCGCCGACCACACGCACCACCTCGGCGTCGGTGTCGCGGTTCCCGACGTCGAGGGGCACAACTTCTGGGGCGGACGCACCTTCGTCCGTGACCGGGGCCCGACCGAGCTGGACAACCACGGTGCCCAGCGCCATGCGGGCTTTCAGCTGCGCGACCCCGACGGCTTTGTCGAGGAGCTGCGCTGGATGGCGGCCGGAGCCGAGCTGCTGCGCGAGCGCCGTACCGTCGCCGTCACCGAACTCACCGACCTCGCCTGGGCGTTGGACTTCACCTTCTCGCTCACCAATGTGACCGCGGGCGCGCTGTCCATCGGCAGCCCGGCCACCAACGGGCGCCCCGGCGCGGCCTACGGCGGCTTCTTCTGGCGGGCCCGCAAGGAGGCGTCACCCCCGGACGTCCTCACCGCGGACGCCGAGGGCGAGGCCGACGTCCATGGCCGTACCGCCGACTGGCTCGCCCTGGTCGGCTCCGCGTGGACGCTGGTCTTCGCCGGTGCCACCGACCGGACGCGGCGGGACCCGTGGTTCGTGCGGACCGGCGAATACCCGGGTGTGGGCTCGTCGTTGGCCCACGCCGAGCGACTGCCGATCGCGCCCGGCGACACGGTCGTACGGCGGATCGTCACCGTCGTCGCCGACGGCCGCCTCGACGGGGACACGGCCGCCTCCCTCGTCCGCAAGGCGGTGAGCCCGTGACCACCTACACCAACCCCATCCTCAACGCGGACTGGTCCGACCCCGACATCCTGCGCGTCGGCGACGACTTCTATCTGACCGCCTCCAGCTTCGGCCGCGCCCCCGGGCTGCCGCTGCTGCACTCCCGCGACCTCGTCAACTGGACCCTCGTCGGCCACGCCCTCGAACGCCTGGAACCGGCGGCCGAGTTCAGAACCCCACGGCACGACTGCGGTGTCTGGGCCCCGTCCCTGCGCCACCACAACGACCGCTTCTGGATCTTCTGGGGCGACCCCGACCAGGGCGTCTACCAGATCAACGCCCCCGAGATCCGCGGCCCTTGGACCCGCCCACACCTCCTCAAGGCCGGCAAGGGCCTGATCGACCCCTGCCCGCTGTGGGACGAGGAGACCGGCGAGGCCTATCTGGTGCACGCCTGGGCCAAGTCCCGCTCCGGCATCAAGAACCGCCTCACCGGCCACCGGATGCATCCCGACGGCACCGAACTCCTCGACGAGGGCAAGGTGATCGTCGACGGCGACCGCATCCCCGGCTGGTTCACCCTGGAGGGCCCCAAGCTCTACCGGCACGACGGCTGGTTCTGGATCTTCGCCCCCGCCGGGGGAGTGGAGACCGGCTGGCAGGGCGCCTTCCGCTCGCGCGGGTTCTTCGGCCCGTACGAGGAGAAGGCCGTCCTGGAGCAGAAGGACACCGACGTCAACGGCCCCCACCAGGGCGGCTGGGTGCGCACCCGCTCCGGCGAGGACTGGTTCGTCCACTTCCAGCGGCGCGGCGCCTACGGCCGGGTCGTGCACCTCCAGCCGATGCGCTGGGGCGCCGACGGCTGGCCGGTGCTCGGGGCCGACGGCGCCCCTGTCGCCGTACACCGCAAGCCCGCCCTGCCGCCGCAGCCGCCCGCCGCGCCCGCCACCGACGACGACTTCCCCGGCGGACGGCACGGCCGGCAGTGGCAGTGGACGGCCAATCCGCGCGAGGGCTGGTCCACCCAGCACTCCGCCGACGGGCTCCGGCTCACCTGCGTCCGCTCGGCCGACACGCACGACCTGCGCAGACTGCCGAACGTCCTCACCCAGCGGCTGCCCGGAACACCGGCCGCCGTCGAGGTCGAACTCCGCCTGGACAGCGCGGAGCCGGGAGCGCGGGCCGGACTCGCGGTGCTCGGGGACGCCTTCAGCTGGATCGGGCTCCAGCGCGGCACCGACGGCACCGTCCACCTCGTCCACCGCTTCGCCGAGGCCGTCGCCGAACGGGAACGCGACGCCGGCCACCCCCGGCCGGCCCCCGAGGGCCGCGTCCGGCTGCGCATAGAGATCGGCTCCGGCGCCCGCTGCCGCTTCCTCTACGACGTCGGAGACGGCTGGACGTCGTCCGGTCCTGTCTTCGCCGCCACCCCCTGGCGCTGGGTCGGCGCCCTGCTCGGTCTGTTCGCCCTCGCGCCCACCGGTCAGGGACACGCCGGCGCGGCAACCTTCACGCACTTCACGATCACTCCTTCGTGACCCTCCTTCTCCGTACGCCTGTTGGGAGCCGCAATGACGCAACTCCATGGCAAGCGCTTGCCGGGTGCGGGCAGAACCATGGCCGCCGTCGTGGGACTGATCGCGGCCCTCGGTCTCGGGGCGATCGGCGAGGCCGACGCGGCCCCCGCACCGGTGGACCGCTTCAGTGACCGCCCGCACGGGTTCGCCTCCCTCGCCGGAGGCACCACCGGCGGCGCCGGCAGCAAGGTCGTCACGGTCACCGACCAGGCCTCGCTGGCCAAGTACGCGGCGGCGGCCGAGCCGTACATCATCCGCGTCCAGGGCACGGTCACCGCCGAGCCGTTCGGCGCGAGCATCGAGGTCGCCTCCGACAAGACCATCGTCGGGGTGGGGGGCAGCGGTGAACTGGTGCAGGGCGAGTTCCGTCTCAGCCCCGGCACCCACAACGTGATCATCCGCAACATGACGATCCGCGACTCGGCGGTCGCGGGCAACTGGGACTGCAAGGACACCGACTTCGACGGCATCCAGATGGACACCGTCCACCACGTCTGGGTCGACCACAACCGCTTCTCGAACATCTGCGACGGGCAGCTCGACGTCCGCAAGGACAGCGAGTATGTGACCGTCTCCTACAACCGGTTCGAGAACAACAACAAGACGTTCGGGCTCGGCTGGACCACCAACGTCAAGACGCAGATCACCATCGACCACAACTGGTTCACCAACACCAAGCAGCGCAACCCGTCCGTGGACAACGCCGCTTACGCGCATCTGTACAACAACTACCTGACCGCGCAGGCGGACCCGGGCGACCCCGTGTGGACCTACGGGAACTGGTCGCGCGGCAAGACGAAGATGGTCATCGAGAACAGCTACTACCAGGACGTCCAGCACCCCTACCAGGCCGACACCACCGCCGAGTTGGTGCAGCGCGGGTCGATCCTGAAGAACACCTCCGGGCGCCGTGACGAGTGGGGTGCCGCCTTCGACCCCCGGGAGTTCTACGACTACCGGCTCGACCCGGCCGCCGCCGTCCCCGCGCTGGTGAAGCGGTTCTCGGGGCCGCAGGAGCGGATCGGGGTCGTGCTGAACGTCCCGTCCGACTACCCGACCGTGCAGGCGGCCGTGGACGCCGTGCCCGACGGCAACACCGTGCCCGTGACCATCGCCGTCGCGCCCGGGACGTACCGCGAGAAGGTGGTCATCCCCGCGAGCAAGCCGCACGTGACGCTGCAGGGGACTGGAAAGGACCGGTCCGACACCGTCATCGTCTACGACACCCCCGCCGCGTACGGCGGTTCGACGGGCAGCGCCACGGTGCGGATCGCCGCCAACGACGTCACCGCCCGCAACCTCACCTTCAGCAACGACTTCGACGAGGCCGCGCACGAGCTGAACGGTGAGCAGGCCCTCGCCATGAAGACGACCGGTGACCGGATCGTCTTCGAGGACACCGCCTTCCTGGGTAACCAGGACACGTTGCTGACCGACAGCCCCAAGCTGACCACCGTCAGCCGGGTCTACGTCCGCGACTCCTACATCGAGGGCGACGTCGACTTCGTCTACGGGCGGGCCACCACCGTCATCGAGCGGTCCGTGATCCGCGCGCTCAGCCGCGGCTCGGCCACCAACAACGGCTACATCACGGCCGCCTCGACCTGGAAGGGCAACCCGTACGGCTTCCTGATCACCGACTCCAAGGTGGTCAGCGACGCGCCGGAGGGGTCCTTCCACCTCGGCCGGCCCTGGCACCCCGGCGGTGAGCCGGACGCCATCGCCCAGGTGCTCATCCGCAACACCGAGCTACCGGCCGCGATCAAGGCCACCCCCTGGACCGACATGAGCGGCTTCTCCTGGAAGGACGCCCGGTTCACGGAGTACCGCAACTACGGCCCCGGCGCGGGTGTCACCCCGGACCGGCCGCAGATGAGCGACGCCGACGCGGCAACGCACACCGTCGCGAACTACCTCAAGGGCACGGACGGCTGGGCGCCGCACGCCCGTCATTGACCCCCACCACCGCATATCTCGCAGGATCCAGAAGAAGAGAGCCGACCAATGAAGATCAGCATCCGTAGAAGCAGGCGCGCTGCCATAGCCGTCGCCCTGGGCTCCGTGCTCGCCCTGACCGCCACCGCCTGCGGCGACGACGGCAGCGGCGGCGGCGGGGACAAGGGATCCGAGGGCTCCGGCAAGGGCGAGATCGTCTTCTGGGACAACAACGGCGGTGTGCGCACCGACATCTGGAAGGAGATCATCGCCGACTTCGAGAAGGCGAACCCGGACATCAAGGTCGAGTACGTCCCGATCGCCGCCACCGAGGTGCAGTCCAAGTACGACACCGCCATCCAGGGCGGCGGACTGCCCGACGTCGGCGGTGTCGGCGCCGCGATGCTCGCCGGGATCGCCGCGCAGGACGCGCTGGAGCCCGTGGAGGACCGGCTCTCCGGGTCCGCCCTGAACGGCAAGCTCAACAAGGACATGGTCGAGTCGGTGAAGGTGGCCGGCGGCTCCGAGGAGCACATGTACTCGATCCCCACGTCCGCCAACAACGGTGTCCTCTACTACCGCACCGACCTGTTCAAGAAGGCCGGCCTGGAGGAGCCGACCACCTGGGACGCCTTCTACGAGGCCGCCGAGAAGCTCACCGACTCCGGCAAGAACGAGTTCGGGTACACGATCCGCGGTGGCGCGGGGTCGATCGCGCAGGCCCTGGACGCGATGTACGGGCAGAGCGGGATCACCGAGTTCTGGAACGGTGACAAGACCACCGTCAACGACCCGAAGAACGTGCAGGCGCTGGAGAAGTACGCGGCCCTGTACAAGAAGGTCACTCCGGCCGCCGACCTCAACAACGACTTCACCAAGATGGTGGCCCAGTGGGACTCGGGCACGATCGGCATGCTGAACCACAACCTGGGGTCCTACCAGGACCATGTGAAGGCGCTCGGGGTCGAGAAGTTCCGGGGTATCCCGCAGCCGGTCGGCTCCTCCGGCAAGCGCGTTCAGGTGTCCAACCCCGTTGACGGGCTCGGGCTGTTCAAGAGCTCCAAGAACAAGGACGCTGCCTGGAAGTTCATCGAGTTCGCGGCTTCTCATGAGGCGAACTCGAAGTGGAACCGCTCGGCGGGGGCCATTCCGTCCAACACCGCGGCGGCGAAGGACGCGTGGATCAATGAGGCGGAGCCCACGAAGCTCGCGGCCGAGGCGTTGAACGACGGTTCCACGACCATCGTTCAGCTTCCCTACTACCTGCCTGACTGGAACACGATTTCCAAGGCGGACAACGAGCCGAACTTCCAGAAGGTCCTGCTCGGGAAGATGAGCGCGAAGGACTTCCTGGACACGATTGCCGAGCAGCTGAATGAGGCTCAGGCGGAGTGGAACGAGCAGAAGTCCTGAGAATTCGGGGCGTGTTGTCCATGGGGAGCTGCGGGTCCGTTGTGGCTGGTCGCGCAGTTCCCCGCGCCCCTAGGGAAGAAAGGTCACGTCAGTTGTCACTTTCCCGTAGACAGGTCGCTGCCTTCGCTGCTGTGCTGCCTGTCACCTTCGGTACTGCGCAGGCCGGTGAGCAGCGTGGGCGTACCGTCTTCATCGCCGGGGATTCCACCGCCGCTCAGAAGTACTCCGACGCCGCGCCCGAGACCGGGTGGGGGATGGCTCTTCCCTTCTTTCTTCGGAAGGGGCTCGCTGTCTCCAATCATGCTGTGAACGGGCGTAGTTCCAAGAGCTTTGTCGACGAAGGGCGGCTGGACGTCATTCTCGGGGCCATTCGGCCCGGGGACTTCCTGCTGATCCAGTTCGCTCACAATGACGAGAAGGCCGCGGATCCCCTGCGGTACACCGAGCCCTGGACCACGTACCAGGACTATCTGCGACTGTATGTCGAGGGCGCCCGTTCCCGTGGTGCCCGGCCCGTGCTCGCCACCGCTGTCGAACGGCGGCGGTTCGACGCGCAGGGCAACGCCCAGCCAAGTCACGGCGACTATCCGGCGGCGATGCGCGCCCTCGCCGAGGAGGAGCAGGTCGCTCTGCTCGACATCCAGGCGCTGTCGCTCGCCCTGTGGCAGTCGCTCGGGGTCGAGGAGACCAAGAAGTACTTCAACTGGACCGCCACCGAGCAGGACAACACGCACTTCAACCCGCCGGGGGCCATCGAGGTGGCGCGGCTCGTGGCGCGGGAGCTGCTGCGTACGCGGGTGCTCGGCCCGCGGGACCTTCGGCGGCTGGACGAGGCGATCCCGGAGTCCTGGATCACCTGGCAGCAAACCGCCGCGTAACCCCATCCTGACCGTCGTAGAGAAGAGAGTCGTCGCATCATGAACCCACAGGTATGGCATGGGCATGCTATAGGAAGAGCCGCCGCGCTGGCCGGCTGTGTCTCGCTCGTCCTCGGTGTCACCGGGGCCGGGGTCGCCCAGGCCGGGTCGACCCGTGATCTCGGCCGGGAGGTGCTCGCCGCCGGGGACGGCTGGGCCTCGGAGGGGGCCGGTACCAGCGGCGGTTCGGCCGCCGATGCCGCGCACATCTACACCGTGACCACCTGGGCGGAGTTCAAGGCCGCGCTCGCTGACGGCGGCACCGCGCCGCGGATCATCAAGGTCAAGGGCTTGATCGACGCGGTCTCCGAGGGCTGTGACGCGCTCGCCGCCGAGGGGTACGACTTCCAGGAGTACCTCGCCGACTACGACCCCGCCGTGTGGGGCAACGACACCCCGGTCAGCGGCGAGCAGGAGGACCTGCGGGCCGCCTCCGCCGCCAACCAGGACAAGATGATCAAGGCGAGCGTGCCGGCCAACACGACGATCGTCGGCGTCGGCCGGGACTCCGGGATCCGGGGCGGCAGCCTGCAGATCCGGGGCGTGGACAACGTCATCGTCCGGAACCTCACCATCGAGGCCCCGCTCGACTGCTTCCCCCAGTGGGACCCGACCGACGACAACAAGACCGGCGCCTGGAACTCCGAGTACGACGGCGTCGTCGTCTACGGCTCCACCCATGTGTGGATCGACCACAACACGCTCACCGACGGGCGCTATCCCGACAGCTCCCTGCCCGAGTACTTCGGCAAGGTCTACCAGCAGCACGACGGTCTGGTGGACGTGGTGCGCGGCGCCAACTACGTGACGGTGTCCTGGAATTCCTTCAAGAACCACGACAAGACCATATTGATCGGCAACAGCGACAGCGCGGGCTCGACCGACTCCGGCAAGCTCAAGGTCACCCTCCACCACAACCGCTTCGAGGGCATCGTGGAGCGCGCGCCGCGCGTCCGGTTCGGGCAGGTCGACTCGTACAACAACCACTTCGTGGTGACCGGCGACCAGAAGTTCGGCTACGTCTTCGGCATCGGCGCCTCCTCCCAGCTCAACGCCACCGACAACGCCTTCTCGCTGGCGGCCGGGGTCAGCCCCGGCAAGGTGCTGAAGAAGTGGAGCGAGGCACCCCTCACCGCCGCGAACAACTACGTCAACGGCAGGCTCACCGACCTGATCGCCGTCCACAACGCGGAGTTCCCCGCCGAGACCCTGCAGTCCGGCGCGGGATGGACGCCCACGCTGCGGACCAAGGTCGACCACCCCCGGGCGGTCCCGGGCATCGTCGACCACGGCGCGGGTGCCGGCCGTATCTGCTGACCTACCCCGGGGCCGGGGCTCACCCCGGCCCCGCCCCCATCCGGAGTCTTCGAAGGAGCACCCGCATGCCCTCGGCCCACCTCCAACTCCCCCTGTCCAGACGGGGATTCCTGATGGCGAGCGCCGGCGCGGGCGCCGCCCTCGGGCTCGCGCCGCACCCCGCGCAGGCCGCCGCAGGACCCCGTCCCTTCGGCCGCCACGGCTCACCGGCCGCCCGCCTCACCCCGACCACGCTCTACGTCGATCCGCGCGGCCGCGGCGACTTCACCACCGTCCAGGCCGCCGTGAACGCCACCTCCGGCAGCGGCTGGACACTGGTCCTCGCGCCCGGCACCTACCGGGAGACCGTCAGCGTCGACCTCACCCGCACCGGGATGACCTGGCTCGGCGCGGGCGACGGCCCACGGGACGTCGTCATCGTCCACGACAACGCCGCGGGCACCCCGAAACCCGACGGCTCCGGCACCTACGGCACCACCGGATCGGCCACCACCACCGTGCGCGCCGACGGCTTCACCGCCCGCCGCATCACCTTCGCCAATGACTGGCTGCGCGCCGACCACCCCGAGATCACCGGCACCCAGGCCGTCGCCATCAAGGTCATGGGCGACCGCTCCGCCTTCCACCACTGCCGCTTCCTCGGCCATCAGGACACCCTGTACGCCGACACCAACGCGCTCACCGTCTTCGCCCGGCAGTACTTCTCGCACTGCTACGCCGAGGGGGACGTCGACTTCGTCTTCGGCCGGGCCACGGCCGTGTTCGAGCACTGCCACTTCCGCACCCTGACCCGCACCGACCTGGCCTCCGCCCCGTACGGCTTCGTCTTCGCGCCCTCGACGGCGGGCGTCAACCCGCGCGGCTACCTGGTCAGCAGAGGCCGGGTGACCAGTGAGGCCCCGGACGCCTACTACAAGCTGGCCCGCCCCTGGGTGCCCAGCTCCGACCGCACGGCAGGTCCCATGCTGACCGTCCGGGAGACCTGGCTCGGCCCCGGCATCGACGCGGTCGCGCCCTACGCCGACATGTCGGACGCCTACCCGTGGCAGAACCAGCGGTTCGCCGAGTACCGCAACAGCGGCCCCGGAGCGGAGATCACGGTAGCCGAGAACCGCCCCCAACTCACCGCCGAGCAGGCCGAGTCGGCGACCCGCGCCGCGTATCTCGGGGACTGGGAGCCCTGGAAGGAGGACTGCTGAGATGCGCAGACGCACCGTCCTGACCGGCCTCACCGCGGGACTGGTGGCGACGGCCGCCGGACCCGCCTTCGCCCACGGCCGCCGTGTGCTGCACGTCCGCCCCGGGGACTCACCCTCCACGACCTCACCCTCGCCAACGACTGGCTGCGCGCCGACCACCCCGAGATCACCGGCACCCAGGCGGTGGCGGCGTATGTGACAGGGGACCGGTCCCGCTTCGACAACGTCCGCCTGCTCGCCCACCAGGACACCCTCTTCGTCGACACCACCGCCCTGGACGCCTTCGACCGGCAGTACTTCCACCGCTGCTACATCGAAGGTGACGTCGACTTCGTCTTCGGCCCGGGCGACCGCGGTCTTCGAGCACTGTCACTTCCACACCCTGCAACGGGACGTGACCTTCACTCCCAAGGGCATGGTCTTCGCTCCCGCCACGGCCCGCGCCAACCCCTACGGCATCCTCTGAGGGCGTAGCGGATCTGCTCGCCGTCGGCGGTGCCCTCGCCGGTGAAGCAGGCGAAGAGATAGCCGGCGTACTTCGGGTCCTTCACGGGCGGTGCTCCCGAGTGGGCGGTGCCTGGCGGGGCGGTGAGCAGGGCCAGCAGCAGCGAGAGACAGGCGGCGAGGAGAAGACGTGGGCGCATGTCGCTCCTGTGGGGGTGTGGGGGATTCTGTTTGATGATGGGCGCGCCTTCGGAGTGTCACCAGCGGGAAACAGCACGTCAATCGGTAGGAGCGGGGTGAAGACGAGCGAAGGTTCGGTCGTTTTCGTTGAGGCGGCGGCAACCTGAAGGGTCCTGGTGGCGACTGGGTGGTGTCCCCATCCCCTAGGAAAGGAGCGTTCCGTGCTGCAGAGCACCGGACGCCATCGCAGGACCCGCACGCTCTCCATCGCCGCGGCCGTGGCCGTCGCCGCGGGGGCGGGCGGCGTCTACCTCGGGCTGACGAACGGTGGCGCCGAGGCCGCCCCCACGACGGTCACCGTCTCCTCAACGGCCCAGCTGGAGTCGGCCGTGAAGAACGCGGTCGCGGGCACCACGATCCAGGTTCGCGGCGGTACCTACACGCCCTCGGCGACGCTCAAGTCGACGGCCAACGGCACCGGTTCGGCACGGATCACGCTGAAGGCCCACCCGGGTGAGAAGGTGAGGATCGACGGCTCCAAGCTGGCCGACGGCTCCTGGCTGGCCGGGATCTACGGCGACTACTGGACCGTGCAGGACCTCACCTTCCAGAACTCCCCGGCCCAGGGCTTCGTCGCCACGTCCTCCGTCGGCGGCGTCTTCAAGAACCTCGTCACCGCGAACAACGGCGACTCCGGGTTCACGCTGCGCGGTGACGGCACCACGGACAACCTCGTGCAGAACCTGGACAGTTACGGCAACTACGACCCGGCCGGGCACGGGCAGAACGCCGACGGCATCGCCGTGAAGTTCGGTTCCGGGACGGGCAACCGGATCACCGGGGCGCGGCTGTACAACAACTCCGACGACGGCCTCGACCTGTGGCAGTTCTCCTCGCCGATCACCATCGACCACTCCTGGGCCTTCGGCAACGGCAAGAACCGCTGGGGCGACACGGCCTTCGAGGGCAACGGCAACGGCTACAAGCTGGGTGGCGGGGGCGTCACCGTGGCGCACACCGTCAACAACAACGCGGCCTGGGACAACACCCTCAACGGCTTCACCGAGAACTCCAACCCCGGTGCGATCGTGCTGAACCGCAACACCGCGTACTCCAACGCCGAGGCCGGCTTCTACTTCGCCACCGGCAAGGCGCGGCTCGCGCGGAACCTGGCGGTGAGCAACAAGGGCGGGCTGTCCAAGCTCGGTTCCTCGACGGTGTCCGCCGCGAACAACTGGGACAGCGGGGTGTCGGCACCGGCCTTCAGGTCGGTGGACGCGGCGACGGCGTACGGGGCCCGCAAGGCGGACGGTTCGCTGCCCGCGACGGCCTTTCTGACCACCGGCTCCACCACCATCGGCGCCACCATGAACTGACGTACGGAACTCGTACGGAACACAGCGAAACGCCCCCGCCGGTCGTCACCGGCGGGGGCGCTTCTTCTGCTGACCGAGGGGGGCTCAGGCCAGCAGGTCTCGGGGTTACTGGTACGTGATGTCAGACGCGGTGAAGCGGCACGACGTTCCGTCCGGGCCCACACCGAGCTGCGTCGGCTCGGCACCGGTGTTGTTGCCCTTGAAACGGACGCACGTCTTGATCTTCTTGGAGCTGTCGCCGTGGATACGGACCTTGCGCAGCGCTGCCGTGTCCCCGTAGTTGGAGTTGATGCCCACGATCGAGTTCATCGGCGCGGTGACGTCCACGTCGTTGATGATGACCGTGCGCTTGTACTGCGTGGAGCAGTTGCCGCAACTACGCACCAGCTTGCCTGAGTTGGCCACCTGGAACTTGCTCACCACCAGCTTGCCCGCGCCGTTGAACTGCAGGACCTTGTCCGAGCCGTTCTTCGCGCCGCCGCCGTAGACCGTGTACACGGAGGAGGCGGACTTGCCCTTGAAGGTCGCCGCGTCCTCGCCGACGTCCAGCCACCACACGTTCTGCAGCGTGCAGGAGCCCATGCAGTGCACACCGTCGGCGGCCGGGGTCCCGATGATCACGTTCTTCAGGACCGCGCCGTCGGCCAGCTGGAAGACCGGGTCCTGGCCCTCGTCCTGGCTGTCGCCGCCGAGCGCGCCGCTGCCGTAGAACTTCTTGTAGCCGCCGTCATAGGTGCCCGAGACCTTGATGGTGCTGCTCACTGCCTGGCTGCCCTTGGCCGTCGGCCAGGAGGACGCGGCGCCCGCGGAGGACATCATCGTCGTGGTGACGATCGCCGCGCCGGTGATGCCGAGGGCCGAGACTCCGGCGATCACCGCCCGCCGCTTGGTGACCTTGCGGCGGTGGCGGACGCGCTGTTCAGCTGGTGCAGTCATGCCCATTCCTTGCGTGGGGAGAGGTGCCTTGCGCTACCTGGTCGCCACGGGTGAGGAAAGGGTTGCCGCGTCCTCGGAAACTTTTCTACGAGTCGCCTTCGGCGGCCGCGTCGTCGCCCTCGTGCGGCGCGAAGTCGCCCGCCACGGACAGCTGTTCGTCGCCGGCGCGGGCGCTCGCCGCATAGCCGTCGTCCTTGGCGTCCCGGCCGCCGCGGTCATGGTCGTACTGACCCGCGAACACCCACTGGCCCTTGGGGACCGTACGGCCGTCCTTGAGCGCCCAGGTGTAGACGAGGAAGCCGTCCCGCTCGCCGACCGTCAGCTCGAAGTCGTCCTCGGGCAGCGACCGCCAGGCACCGGTGGAGGTGACCCCGCCGGTCTGCGCGATCATCAACTCCACGGTGAGCTCGGTGAGTTGCTCGTCCGTTTTCAGGGTCACATTGCTCTGCGCCCAGAACTCGTTGCTGTGCGGGTCGACCGAGCCGTCCGACCACAGCGGGCCGTCCTCCTCGCCCGCGGCGGGCGGCGGCGCGGTCTGTGACGGCGCAGTCGTCGACGGCGACGAGCTCGGCTCGCGCGATTCTTCGGAGGACTCCGGCGTCGGGTCCGCGGGCGGGGCCGGCGGGAGAGGCTTGCGGCTGGTCGCGTCCGGCGAGGGGGTGGGCGTGGGCGAAGTGGCCACCGTCTGCTGCGGGGTGTCCTGCTTCACGGCCGACGCCACCGCGTAACCGCCGATCCCCAGCACACCGGCGACCGCGGCCGTGGCGCCGACCACCCGTACCCAGCCGAACACCGGAGGAAGGGCCGCCCGGTGGTCGGGGCGGGTCTGCTCGGTCATACCGCGTTCGATCCGGGCGAGGATGCGCTCGCGGTTCGGCTCGTGCGCCTCGGCCGCTTCGTGCAGCCGGGCGCGCAGTTCGTCGTGCACGTCCCGCTGCATCGTCATCGGTCCCTTCCCGCGGTGTCGCCGGTGCGCGCCATCGCCGCATGCATCCTGAGGGGCGCTCGCTGGGAGCCGAGCAGCCGCTGCAGCTCCGCCATCCCCTTCGAGGTCTGGCTCTTCACCGTACCCACCGAGACACCCAGGGCCAGCGCGGTGTCCTTCTCCGAGAGGTCGAAGGCGTGCCGCAGCACCACACAGGCCCGCTTGCGGAACGGCAGTCTACGCAGCGCCTCCTGCACATCGACCACACCGGCCACGTCCGGGTTCTCGGTCTTCTCCTCGCGCTGCGACCAGAACAGGGCGATCCGGCGCCGCTCGCGCACCGCGCTGCGGATGCGGGTGCGGGCCAGGTTGGCGACCACGCCCCGGGCGTAGGCGACGGGGTGGTCGGCGGCGCGGACCCGGTCCCAGCGGTGCCACAGCGCCAGCAACGCGTCCGCCGCCAGATCGTCGGCGGCGTCCGCCTCGCCGGTCAACAGATGGGCCAGGCGCGACAGTTCGGCGTAGTGGCGCTCGAAGAAGGCATGGAACTCCACGGAGGCGGCGTCGTCGACGACTGTGCCCACGGGCGACCTCTCCTGCCTGAGTGTGACATGTGAATGACATGTGATCGTCCGGCGATCTTCCGGTCGAGGTGCGGAAGCGTAGCAGTGATCGAATACATGGTTCGTACGGGGCTTCGAACAACGTGTGGCCCATCGCACGTGAGCAGGCCTGATTCCGTAACACGGGGAAAACCTGAGACGGGTTCAACACGGCAACAATCCAGCCAGCATCCGCACACCGATCATTCAGGCACCAAGGAGCCGCAGAAATGTCCGACACCCAGAAGACCGTCGACCGGCCAGGAGGCCCGCCTCCGGCCGTGAGCAGCGTCGACCGCTTCTTCAGGATCTCCGAACGGGGGTCCACGTTCAGCCGTGAGATACGCGGCGGCTTCGCCACGTTCTTCACGATGGCCTACATCCTTGTCCTGAATCCGATCATCCTCGGCAGCGCGAAGGACAAGTTCGGCGAGACCCTCGACCCGGTCCAACTCACCACCGCCACCGCTCTGGTGGCCGCGGTGATGACCATCATCATGGGCGTCGGCGGCAACCTCCCGCTCGCGCTCGCCGCGGGCCTTGGCCTGAACGCCGTCGTCGCCTTCCAGATCGCCCCGCTGATGAGCTGGGACGACGCGATGGGCCTGGTCGTCCTCGAAGGCCTGCTGATCTGCGTGCTCGTGGTCACCGGGTTGCGCGAGGCCGTCATGCACGCCATCCCGCAGCCGCTCAAGCAGGCGATCAGCGTCGGCATCGGTCTGTTCATCGCCTTCATCGGCTTCGTCGACGCCGGCTTCGTCAGCCGGATCCCGGACGCCGCGAACACCACGGTTCCGGTGCAGCTCGGGGGCACCGGCAACCTCACCGGCTGGCCGATCCTGGTGTTCTGCCTCGGCGTGCTGCTGACGATCGGACTGCTCGCCCGCAAGGTCAAGGGCGCGATCCTGATCAGCATCGTCGTCATGACGGTCGTCGCGCTCGTCATCAACTCCCTGGCCGACATCAAGAGCTGGGGCCTGACCACGCCCGAGTGGCCGGACAAGCTGGTCGACACCCCCGACTTCGGACTGCTCGGTCAGTTCAGCCTGTTCGGCGCGTTCGGTGAGACCACGGTCATCACGGTCGTGCTGCTCGTCTTCACGCTGGTGCTGTCCGACTTCTTCGACACCATGGGCACCGTCGTCGGCATCAGCGCGGAGGCGAACCTTTTGGACGAGGAGGGCAAGGTCCCGGACCTCGGCCGGGTCCTGCTCATCGACGGCGCGGCCGCGGTCGCGGGCGGCGCCGCGTCCTCGTCCTCCGCGACGTCCTACATCGAGTCGGCGGCGGGCGTCGGCGAGGGCTCGCGCACGGGCTTCTCGAACCTGGTCACGGGCGGCCTGTTCGCCCTCGCCCTCTTCCTGACCCCGCTGCTCACCATCGTCCCGCTCCAGGCCGCCGCGCCCGCCCTCGTCGCGGTCGGGTTCCTGATGATGACGCAGGTCAAGCACATCGACTGGGACAAGTACGAGATCGCGATCCCGGCGTTCCTGACGATCGCCGTGATGCCGTTCACCTACTCCATCACGAACGGCATCGGGGCGGGCTTCGTCGCGTACGTCGTCATCAAGGCGGTGCTGGGCAGGGCGAAGGAGGCCCACTGGCTGCTGTGGGGGACCTCGGCGCTGTTCCTGGTGTACTTCGCCATCGACCCGATCGAGCAGGTCCTCGGCGTGAAGTAGCGGGGCCCGCCTCAGTCCTTGAGCGCGGCCTGCGTCATCGCCTTGGCGACCGGCGCCGCCAGCCCGTTACCACTCACCTCGGAGCGGGCGGCGTCGGACTGCTCGACCATCACCGCCACGGCCACCTCCTTGCCGTTGGCGTCGGACTTCGCGTACGACGTGAACCAGGCGTACGGCGTCTTGCTGTTGTTCTCGCCGTGCTGGGCCGTACCCGTCTTGCCGCCCACCGTGGCGCCGGAGATCTGCGCGTTCGTGCCCGTGCCCTCGGAGACCACCGTCTCCATCGCCGACCGCAACTGCTCGGCCGTGGAGGAGCTGACGATCTCCTCGGTGTCCGCGTCGGAGTCGTAGTCCTGCAGGACATCGCCGCCGCCATCGGTCACCTGCGACACCATGTGCGGCGACACCAGCTTGCCGCCGTTCGCGATGGCCGCCGACACCATGGCCATCTGCAACGGCGTCGCCGTGACATCGAACTGGCCGATACCGGTCAGCGCGGTCTGAGCGTCGTCCATCCCGGTGGGGTACACGCTGGCGTACGCGCGCACCGGCACGTCCTGCGTCTCGTCGTTGAAGCCGAACTTCTCGGCCATCGCCTTCACCTTGTCCTGGCCCAGGTCGTAGGCCATCTTCGCGAAGACGTTGTTGCACGAGTACTGCAGTGCCGTACGGATCGTGGCGTTCTCGCAGGGCGCGGAGGTGTTCTCGTTCCGCAGCACCGTCGTCGTGCCGGGCAGCGTGTACGGGTCCGGGCTGACCGTCTTCTCGTCCACCGACGAGTACAGCCCGTCCTCCAGCGCGGCCGCCGCCACGACCAGCTTGAACGTCGACCCCGGCGGCAGCGGCTGGCGCAGCGCCCGGTTGGTCAGCGGCTTGTCGGAGTCCTCCTTCAGCTTCGCCCAGGCATCACCCGCGGTGTTGGCGTCGGTGAGCGTCGAGGGGTCGTACGACGGTGTCGACACGACCGCCAGGATCTTCCCGGTCGTCGGATCGATCGCGACCGCCGCGCCCTTCTTGTCCCCGAGCGCCTCGTACGCCGCCTTCTGCACGGCCGGGTCGATCGTCGTGACCACGTTGCCCGGATCGGCCCGCTTGCCGGTGACCGTGTCCAGGGGCGTCTTCAGCCGGGTGTCCGTGCCGTTGAGGATGTCCTGGTAGATGCCCTCAAGCTGGGTGGCCGAATAGGTCTGCGAGGCATAGCCCGTCACCGCGGCGTAGAGCTCGCCGTCGGTGTACGTGCGTTTGTACGCGAGGTCGCTGCCCTTCGTCCGTGCCGAGCCGGTGATCGAGTCACCGGCCACGATGATGTTCCCGAGCGGTGCCGCGTACGTCTCGATCGCGTTCCGCCGGTTGTCCTTGCCGTCCGCGAGTGCCTGGCCCTCGTAGAACTGCACCCAGGTGGCCCTGACCAGCAGAGCCAACACCATGAGCAGCGTGAAGACCGATGCTCGCCTGATCGTCTTGTTCATTCCACCGGTCAGGACGAGCGGGGCGGGGCGAATCGTTCCGTTGCGCGGCCCTTCTCATCGAGTGTTCATGAAGCCCGGCACCCGCAGCCCCCAGGGCCGGGTCAGCACCAGCGCGAGCACGATCACGCAGGCGTCCATCAGCAGGGTGACGCCGTTGGCGACGGCCACCGCGGTCGGGTGCTCCAGCAGGGAGCTGCCCTCGGGGATCCCGATCTCGCTCCCCGACAGCCAGGCGACCTTCAGCCCGGCATACGGCGCACAGGAGACGATCGCGACGGCGCGCAGAAGCGCACGGGGGCGGGAGAAGGCGAGGGCGCCACCGGGCTGGGCGAGGAGTGACTGCGTCATGCGTCCACGCTCTCGCGGGGGCGGGGCCTGACACGTCCTGCGCCGTGACGATCCTGCTCCGCCGGACGGGGGAGATCGCGCTCAGCCCTCCAGCGTCAGGACCAGCTCGTCGATCTCCTCGCCCCGCGCGTTCGCGAACCCCCGGTCCTGTGCGCTGACCCGGAAGCCGCACTTCTCCAGGACGCGCACCGACCCCGCGTTGTCCGCCGCCGCCCGGGCGAAGAGCGGCCGCTCCGGCGCCTCCGTCAGCAGGACCCGCAGCGCGGCCGTCGCGATGCCGCGGCCCCAGTACGACCGGTCGATCCAGTACGTGACCTCGCGCTCGCCCGGCTCCCCGTACACCGCCGCGTGCCCCACCACGTCACCGTCCGCCAGGACCGTACGGTTGAGGACGCCGGCCGAGGACCGGATCCGCTTCCAGTGGGCCTCGAAGGCGTCCCGGTCGGCCGGATCCCTCGCGGTGAAGGCCGCCATGCGCAGGGCCTCCGGGTCGTTCATCTGCCGGAAGAAGACCGGCAGATCGCTGTCATGGACCTCGCGCAGTGCGATGTGCATACCGTCAGAGCCTCCGAGTCGCCAGGGTCAGTCTGTCCCGCGCGTCGAACAGCGCGTCCTTCACCATCTGTTCGTGGGCGGGGGTCAGCCGGGCCACCGGGACCGAGCAGCTGATCGCGTCGCGGGCCGGGGTGCGGTACGGGATCGCGACGCCGAAGCAGCGCAGGCCGAGGGTGTTCTCCTCGCGGTCCACGGCGAAGCCCTGCTCGCGGACCTGGTGGAGCTCCTCGATGAGCTTCTCGCGGTCCGTGATGGTGTTCTCGGTCAGCGCCGGGAGCGTCTCGGGGAGCATCTTGCGGACCTGCTCGTCCGTGTACGTGCTCAGCAGCGCCTTGCCGAGTGACGTCGAGTGGGCGGGCAGCCTGCGGCCCACGCGCGTGAAGGGGCGCAGGTAGTGCTGGGACTGGCGGGTCGCCAGGTAGACCACGTTCGTGCCGTCCAGACGCGCGAGGTGGATCGTCTCCGTCGTGTCGTCCGACAGCCGGTCCAGCGTCGGACGCGCCGCCGCGACCACCTCGTCTCCGTCGATGTACGAGGTGCCGACCAGCAGCGCCCGCACCCCGATGCCGTAGCGCGTGCCCGTCGCGTCGGTCTCCACCCAGCCCAGTTCCACCAGCGTGCGCAGCAGCATGTACAGGCTGGACTTGGGGTAGCCGACGGCCTCCTGGACCGCCGCGAGGGAGTGCATACCGGGGCGTCCGGCGAAGTATTCGAGCAGTTCAACCGTCCGTACGGCGGACTTGACCTGCGCCCCGCCCCCCGTCTCGCCTGCCGACATCGCCCTTGACCCCTTCGTTCGGCGGGAAATAGTCTCCAACAGTTCACCATGAGAGACAGCGTTCAGTATATCGAACAACCCTGGTGAATGACCCCGTACTGCGGCAATACATGTGTGGAGGGACCCGCGGTGGCAGCAGCACCAGTCTGGAGTGTCGACCCCCGAACCGGGAAGCAGCGCGAGCAGGTTGCGGTGGAGGCCACAGCCCAGGAGGTGGACGCCACCGTTCGCGCCGCGCAGGAGGCGCGCGGCGCCCTCACCGACCGGACGGTGCGCGCGGCCTTCCTGCGCACCGCGGCGGAGCGTCTTGAGGCCGCCAAGGACCAGCTCGTCGAGGCCGCCGACGCCGAGACCGCGCTCGGCCCGGTCCGGCTGACCGGCGAACTCGCCCGCACCTGCTACCAGCTGCGGACCTTCGCGGACATCGTCGACGAGGGCGCCTTCCTGGACGTCGTCATCAACCACCCCGACGACACGGCGACCCCGCCGATCCCGGACCTGCGCCGCTACAAGGTGCCCCTCGGCGTCGTCGCCGTGTACTCCGCCTCCAACTTCCCCTTCGCCTTCTCGGTCGCGGGCGGCGACACCGCGAGCGCGCTGGCCGCGGGCTGCCCGGTGGTCGTCAAGGCCCACCCCGACCACCCGGCGCTGTCCGAGCTGGTCGCCAAGGTCCTGCGCACGGCCGCCGTCGAGCACGGCATCCCCGAGGGCGTCGTCGGCCTGGTCCACGGCTTCGAGGCGGGCATCGAGCTGATCAGGCATCCGCTGGTCTCCGCGGCCGGTTTCACCGGTTCGGTACGCGGCGGGCGGGCCCTCTTCGACGCGGCGGCGGCGCGGCCGGTGCCGATTCCGTTCCACGGCGAGCTGGGGTCGCTGAACCCGGTGCTCATCACGCAGGCCGCGGCCGCCGAGCGGGCGGAGGCCATCGGTGCCGGGCTCGCGGGCTCGATGACCCTGGGTGTCGGGCAGTTCTGTGTGAAGCCGGGTCTGGTGCTGGCACCGGCCGGTGACGCGGGCGATCAGCTGCTGAAGTCCCTCACGGACGCCGTCAGCAACGCCGACGCCGGGGTCCTGCTCGACCACCGCATGCGGGACAACTTCATCGCCGGGGTCGCCGAGCGTGCCGGACTGCCCGACGTGGAGTCGCCGGTGACGCCGGGGGCGGGCAGCGAGCACACGGTGAGCCCGGGCTTCCTGACCGTGGCGGCCGAGAAGCTGGCGGCGGAGGGCGCGCACGACCTGCTGCTGGAGGAGTGCTTCGGGCCCGTCACGGTCGTCGTGCGCTACGAGGGCGAGGCCGAGGCGAAGGCGGTGCTGTCACGGCTGCCCGGCAACCTCACGGCGACGGTTCATCTGTCGTCGGAGGAGGCGGCGGGGCAGGGACGCGGGCCCGAACTGCTCGCGGAGCTCACGCCGCTGGCCGGACGCGTCCTGGTGAACGGCTGGCCGACGGGCGTCGCCGTGGCCCCGGCCCAGCACCACGGCGGTCCCTACCCTGCGACCACCTCCACGTCCACCTCCGTCGGCGGTACGGCCATCGAGCGCTGGCTGCGGCCGGTCGTGTACCAGGGTGCGCCCGAGGCGCTGCTCCCGGCGGAGCTGAAGGACGACAACCCGCTGGGTCTGCCTCGTAGGTTCAACGGCCGTCTGGAACGCTAGGTCGATGGACCTCGAACTCCCCGAACTCCCCTTCCCCCTCCGCACCTACGGCCCCGACGGCCACTGGTCCTACGAGGAGGGGGTACTCGCCGGATGGGCCGGCGCCCGGCAGGACCGCTTCGTGCCGCCCACCGGTGAGGCGCTGGACGCCGCCTCCGACGCGCCCCGGCTGCTGGGGGCGCCCGAGGGGGACTTCCAGCTCATCGCCCGTGTCACCGTGGGGTTCGCCGGGGCCTTCGACGCCGGAGTGCTGTACGTCCATGTCGGGGAGCGGGCCTGGGCGAAGCTCTGTCTGGAGTACTCCCCGGATGTGCCGACCGTCTGCACGGTGGTCACCCGGGGACACTCCGACGACGCCAACTCCTTCACGGTGGACGGAAGTTCGGTGTGGCTCCGGGTCAGCCGCACCGGACGTGCCTTCGCCTTCCACGCCTCCCGCGACGGCGAGCGGTGGACCTTCGTCCGGCTGTTCACCCTCGCCGACGAGAAGGAGACCGACGCGGCCCTCGTCGGCTTCATGACGCAGTCGCCGCTCGGTGAGGGCTGCGTCGTGACCTACGACCACATCGAGTTCCGGCCCAGCTGGCCGCACGACCTGCGAGACGGAAGCTGACGCGCAGAGGTGAGGAGGCCGGCGGTCGCCGCGGTCAGCGGCGGCACCGTCAGCGCGCAGCCCAGCGCCATGGGGACGAGCAGCACCGCCGGCAGGCCCGGGGGCGGGCCGGCGTCGACGTACAGGACGAGGAGCAGGCCCGCCACGGCCAGGCCCCTGGCCGAGTGTGCAGGACGGCCGGATCCTCACCGCCGGACCCCGCTGCAGCGGCCGGTCCACCAGCGCGTCCAGCGGGCAAGGGGCCCGGTTCAGCCGCATGGGAATGAACCCGGCCGCTTGAACGTTCACCTAACTTTGCGGAGGGAGTCTCCGCATCCGTCCGAGCTGGAGAGAGCCGAGAAACATGCGCGTCGAGATCTGGAGCGACATCGCCTGCCCCTGGTGCTACGTGGGCAAGGCCCGCTTCGAGAAGGCGCTCGCGGCCTTCCCGCACCACGACGCGGTCGAGGTCGTGCACCGTTCCTTCGAGCTGGACCCGAACCGCGCCAAGGACGACACCGGCCCGGTGATCCCGATGCTCGCGAAGAAGTACGGCATGAGCGAGGCGCAGGCCCAGGCCGCGGAGGACAACCTCGGCACCCAGGCCGCCGCCGAGGGCCTCGCCTACCGCACCCGGGACCGGGACCACGGCAACACCTTCGACATGCACCGCCTGCTGCACTTCGCCAAGGAGCAGGGCCGCCAGGGCGAGCTGATCCAGGCCCTGTACGAGGCGAACTTCGCCGAGGAGGCCTCCGTCTTCGGCGACGACGAGCGGCTGGTACAGCTGGCCGTCACCGCGGGACTCGACGCGGACGGCGCCCGCAAGGTGCTCGCCGACCCCACCGCCTACGCCGACGACGTCCGCGCCGACGAGCGCGAGGCCGCCCAGCTCGGTGCCACCGGCGTGCCCTTCTTCGTCATCGACCGCAAGTACGGCGTCTCCGGCGCCCAGCCCGCCGAGGTCTTCTCGCAGGCCCTGACCCAGGCATGGGGCGAGCGCTCCCCGCTGACCCTGATCGACCAGGGCGGGAGCGGCAACGGCGACGTCTGCGGTCCCGACGGGTGCGCGGTGCCGCAGCAGGGCTGAAAGCCGCAGGTCGGGGCGGACATATAAGGACCGCTTAGCGAAGCCACGTAAAAATTCGCAATGGACGGGGAGATCCGAGGGACGCAGAGTGGTCCCATGGAGACCTTCGAGAGCCTCGTCCGTGCCGAGTTCGCCCCGGAGAACACCTTCCTCAACACCGCGAGCAACGGCCTGCTGCCGGCCCGCACCGTCGCCGCCGTACAGGAGGCGTTGCGGATGCGGGCCGAAGGGCGGCCCATCGGTTCCCTCTACGAGGACGCGGAGCGCGTCCGGGCCGCCTTCGCCCGTCTTGCCGGGGTGCCGGTCGAGCGGGTCGCGATGGGGGCCTCGGTCGCCGAGTACGGCGGACTGATCGCCGCCTCGCTGCCCGCCGGCGCCGAAGTCCTCACCGCCGAGGCCGACTTCGCCTCCCTGGTGAACCCCTTCCACATGCGCGGCGACCTCAAGGTGCGGGCCGTCCCGCTGGAACGGCTCGCCGAGTCGGTCCGCCCGGGCACCGCGCTCGTCGCGGTCAGCGCCGTCCAGTCCGCCGACGGCCGTCTCGCCGATCTGCCCGCGGTGCGCGAGGCGGCCCGCGCGCACGGCGCCCGGACCTATGTCGACGCCTCCCAGTCGGCGGGCTGGCTGCCCCTGGAGGCCGGCGCCCACGACTTCGTCGCCGCCGTCGGCTTCAAGTGGCTCATGGGCCCGCACGGGAACGCCTTCTTCGTCACCCCCGAGGACTTCGGCGGCCTCACCCCGCTGCTGGCCGGCTGGGTCGCGGGCGAGCTCCCCTGGGAGAGCTGCTACGGCCCGGTCGAGGAACTCGCCCACTCCGCAAGGCGGTTCGACGTCAGCCCCTCCCTCTTCACCTACGCGGGTCTGCTCGCCTCCCTCTCCCTCATCGAGGAACTCGGCGTCGACGCCGTCCACGCCCATGACCTCGTCCTCGCCGACCGCTTCCGCGCGGGCCTCGCCGATCTCGGCCACACCCCGATCCCGTCCCCCGGCTCGGCGATCGTCTCCGTCCCGCAACTCGGCCACCGCCAGCCCGAGTTGGGCGAGGCCGGCATCGAGGTCTCCAACCGCGCGGGCAACCTGCGCGCCGCCTTCCACCTCTACAACTCCACCGCCGATGTCGACCGGTTGCTGAACGCCCTGTCCTCCTGAACCGCTGGCGCGGGCCCGCCCCGCACGCTAGGAAGGGCACGTGGAGTCCACGGGCGAGACGTCGGTACCCTCGGCCGCCGACGCGGAGTTGCACCGGCGGCTGGTGTACGGCGACGAGTCCGCGCTGGCCGAGGTGTACACGGCGTACGGGCCTCTGGTGCGGCGGATCGCGATGCGGGTCCGCGCTCCGGCCGCCGCCGAGGACGTGGCGCAGGAGGTCTTCGCCCACCTGTGGAGCAGACCGTACGCCTTCGACGCGCGCCGCGGCTCGCTGCGCACCTGGCTGTCCATGCTGGCCCACCGGCGGGCCGTGGACTGGGTGCGCGGCGAGGCCCGGCACCGCAAGCACGCCCACGCCGACGACTCGGCGCTGCACACCATCCCGGAGCCCGGCCCCGGCCCCGACGAGACCGTGGTCGACCGGGAGCGCTCCCTGCTGCTGCACACCGCGCTCGCCGAACTCCCGCAGCCACAGCGGGAGGTCGTGCACCTCGCCTACTTCGCGGGCCGCACCTACCGCCAGGCCGCCGTCGAGCTCGGCATCCCCGAGGGCACGGCCAAGACCAGACTGCGCACCGCCCTGCGCACCCTGGCCGAAACGCTGGCCGACCCACCGGACCCCGCGCTGGAAAGAGGCGCATGATGGCGGTAGGGGCATCGGCTCCACGGGAAGGAGGCGTTCGGTGACCGAGCACGACGACGTACGCGATCTGCTGGCCGCCTGGGCCTTCGGCGCCCTGGACCCGGCCGACGCCGAGCGGGTCCCGCCGCACCTCGCCGGGTGCGAGAGCTGCGCGGCGGAGGCGGCGCGGCTGCGCGAGACGGTACGGCTGCTCGACGGCCCGCCCATCGGCGGACTGCCCGCCCGGCCCGCCGCCGGCCTGCCGCAGGCACTGCTCGGCCGGCGCCCGCCCGCACCCCGCACCGCCGTGCACGCCGCGCCCTACGCCGCCGCCGTCCAGGGCCTGCGCGCGCTGCTGCCCGAGGCGGACGGCCGCTGGGCGACCCCGGTGGTGCACGACTGGGACGTGCACGCCACCGTCGCCCATCTGCTGGCCGCCGACGAGGCACTGGCCGGGCGACTCGGCATCGCCGCGCGCGTCCCGGCGACCGTGCTTGCGCAGGACACCCGCTGGGAGGACGCCTGGAACCGGCGTACCGCCGATGTCATCGCCCACGAGCACGGCCGTACGCCCGAGGAGACGGTGGCCGCCTGGGCGGGGCAGGCCGACGCGCTGCTCGCCACGCCCGAGGCGCGCGACGGGGAACTCGCGGCGCGGGCCGAGATGCTGATGGGGATCCGGCTGCCCGTCGCCGACCACTTCGTGGTGCGCGCCTTCGAGACATGGATCCACACCGACGACATCGGCCGCGCTCTCGGCCTCGTGGTCCCGCCGCCGCCCGAGGAGCACCTGGAGCAGCTGGTGCGGCTCGCCGTCCGTATCCTCGGCCTCGCGCTGGGGCCCGACGCGGCGCCGGTGCTGTTCTCGGTCAGCGGCGGCGCGCAGTGGGTGCTGGGCTCCGCGGACGAGCCCGTCGAGGCCGAACTCGCCCTGGATCCCGTCGACTTCTGCCTGCTCGTGGGCGGACGGTGCACGCCCGAGGAGGTGCCGAGGGGCGCCACGGGCGACGCGGCCGCCGTACGGAACGTACTGGAGACGGCCGCGTCGCTGGCGTGGCTGTAAGAGTTACTTCACGGGAGTGAAGTCCCGCGCGCCGATGCTGCATTCTCCGGGGGACAACCCCCGGACCCCCGGCCGGGTTCGGCTCACCGGACCGGCGTGAAATCCCTTGCTCCGATGAACGTCGGACGCGGTACCGGAGCCGCGAACGGCTCGACCGCCTTGTTCTCCACGCTGTTGAACACGATGAAGACGTTGCTGCGCGGGAAGGGCGTGATGTTGTCGCCCGAGCCGTGCATGCAGTTGCAGTCGAACCAGGTCGCCGAACCGGCCCGGCCGGTGAACAGCCGGATGCCGTGCCGGGTGGCCAGCGAGGTCAGCGCCTCGTCCGAGGGCGTGCCCGCGTCCTGCATCTGCAGGGACTTCTTGTAGTTGTCCTTCGGCGTGGCCCCCGCGCAGCCGAGGAACGTCTTGTGCGACCCCGGCATGATCATGAGCCCGCCGTTGGTGTCGTAGTTCTCGGTCAGCGCGATCGAGACGGACACCGTCCGCATGTTCGGCAGCCCGTCCTCGGCGTGCCAGGTCTCGAAGTCCGAGTGCCAGTAGAAGCCGCTGGCCCCGAACCCGGGCTTGACGTTGATCCGGGACTGGTGGACGTACACGTCCGAGCCGAGCAGCTGCCGGGCCCGCCCGACGACCCGCTCGTCGCGCACCAGCGCGGCGAACACCTCGCTGATCCGGTGCACCTCGAAGACCGAGCGGATCTCCTTGGACTGCGGCTCGATGATGGAGCGTTCGTCGGCGCGGATCCCCGGGTCGGTGACCAGCCGCTCCAGCTCCTGCCGGTAGACGGTGACCTCGTCGTCGGTGATGAGCTGGTCGACGGCGAGGAAGCCGTCGCGCTCGTACGACTGGAGATCCGGGACCGAGATCGGGCCCTGCGCGCCGGGCGGGGACCAGACGACCGGGTCACGGCGCGGGGTCGTCACCTCGGTGGCGCCTCGGCTCGGGTAGAGATCGGTGATCGTGCTCATGAATCAGCCCTCCTCCGTCAGCAGGGGATAGACGCCGTTCTCGTCGTGGTCCTCCCGGCCGGTCACCGGCGGGTTGAAGACACAGAGGCAGCGGAAGTCCTCCTTGACCCGCAGCGTGTGCCTCTCGTGGCCGTCCAGGAGGTACATGGTGCCGGGCGTGATCGTGTGGGTCAGCCCGGACTCGTGATCGGTCAGTTCGGCCTCGCCCTCGACGCAGACGACCGCCTCGATGTGGTTCGCGTACCACATGGACGTCTCCGTACCCGCGTACAGGATCGTCTCGTGCAGCGAGAACCCGACCCGCTCCTTGGCGAGAACGATGCGTTTGCTCTCCCATGTGCCGGACGCGGCCCTCACATGCCGGTCGGTGCCTTCGATGTCCTTGAACGAACGGACGATCACGTGCTGAACAGCTCCTTCTTCTCTGTCGATTCAGACGGTTTCGCGGACGGCACGGGCGAGGACGCTCAGGCCCCCGTCGAGCTCCTCAGGGGTGACGGTGAGGGCGGGCAGCAGCTTGACGACCTCGCTCTCGGGTCCTGACGTCTCGATGAGCAGCCCGAGCTCGAAGGCGCGCCGCGCGACCCGCTCGGCGCGGGCCTTCTCGTGGAACTCCATGCCCCAGACGAGACCACGGCCGCGGTACTCCCTGATGTCGGCGAGGTTCTCCTCGCAGATGGCGATGAGCGCCTGCTCGACCTGCTCACCGCGGGCCCGCGTCTGCTTCTCCATCGCCGAGCCGTCGGCCCAGTACGTCTCCAGGGCGGCGGTGGCGGTGACGAAGGCGGGGTTGTTGCCGCGGAAGGTGCCGTTGTGCTCGCCCGGCTCCCAGATGTCCAGCTCGGGCTTGAACAGGCAGAGCGACATGGGCAGTCCGTAGCCGCTGATGGACTTGGACACGGTGACGATGTCCGGGGTGATGCCCGCCTCCTCGAACGAGAAGAAGGCACCGGTACGACCGCACCCCATCTGGATGTCGTCGACGATGAGCAGCATGTCCTGCCGCTCGCACAGCTCGGCGAGCGCGCGCAGCCACTCGGGGCGCGCGACGTTGATGCCGCCCTCGCCCTGCACGGTCTCCACGATCACCGCGGCCGGCTTGTTGAGCCCGGAGCCCTGGTCCTCCAGCAGCCGCTCGAACCACAGGAAGTCCGGGACCTGGCCGTCGAAGTAGTTGTCGAACGGCATGGGCGTGCCGTGCACCAGCGGGATCCCGGCGCCGGCCCGCTTGAAGGCGTTGCCGGTGACCGCGAGCGAGCCCAGGGACATCCCGTGGAAGGCGTTGGTGAACGAGACGATGGCCTCGCGCCCCTTCACCTTCCGCGCGAGCTTCAGCGCGGACTCCACGGCGTTGGTGCCCGTCGGCCCCGGGAACATGACCTTGTACGGCAGATCACGCGGCCGCAGGACCAGGTCCTGGAAGGTCTGCAGGAAGGCCCGCTTGGCGCTGGTCGACATGTCGAGCCCGTGCGTGACGCCGTCGCGCTCCAGGTAGTCGAGCAACGCCCGTTTCAGGACAGGGTTGTTGTGCCCGTAGTTCAGTGATCCGGCGCCGGCGAAGAAGTCCAGGTACTCGTGGCCGTCCTCGTCGTACATACGGCTGCCACGCGCACGGTCGAAGACGGTGGGCCAGCCTCGGCAGTAGCTGCGCACCTCGGACTCCAGGGTCTGGAAGACGCTGAGGTCGGGCTGGGTGATGGTCACGACGAATCGCTCCTCGATGCGTGGGGGAGGTCAGTGGGGGAGGGGACCGATGCGGTACAGGACTTCGGGGTCGTGCGGCCCGTCGGGGAACAGGCCCGTCTCGAACAGCACCTCGCGCTCCATCGCGGCGCCGTGCCGTTCGGCGAAGGAGGCGAACAGCCGCTCGGAGGCGGTGTTGCCGGGGGTGATGGTGGTCTCGACGCGGGTGACGCCGTACTCGCCGCCGACCCGGGCGGCGAGCCCGTCGAGCAGGGCGGCGGCGATCCCGCGGCCGCGGTACGCGTCGTCCACGGCCACCTGCCAGACGAGCAGGGTGTGCGGACGGTCCGGCCGTACGTAGCCGGTGACGAAGCCGACCGGCTCCCCGCGCTCGTCGCGCGCGACCGCCGATGTGCCGGCGAAGTCGCGGCACCACAGCAGATAGCTGTAGGACGAGTTCAGGTCGAGGGCCTTGGAGTCCTTGGCGATCCGCCACAACGCGGCGCCGTCGGCCACCACGGGCCGGTCGATTTGCAGGTCTGCTTGTGCGGCAGTCATGCGAATTGAACTTACCGAGAGAAATTCAAAAATGCATGGAGGTGGGGGGTTCCGCGGCTGGGCCCGATATGTTACTCGCGCGGGGGTGAAGTGCCCTGTTTTTCAGGGATATAGAGTGCAAAACGGGCAGGATGTGTAACGCGTCACAGCCATGTAATCTGCACGAGACCTGTCCGAATTACTCCGGTTGGCGTTCGCGAAATCTTTGCGTTTAGGTCCATGAAAAGCGGGCAGAAGAGAACGGGAAGCTGCCCCCCAAAAACAATTCGGAATTACGCCGAATTCAGGTCCCGGTAACTCCGTCGATGCGCTCGCGCAGGATGTCGGCGTGGCCGTTGTGCCGGGCGTACTCCTCGATCATGTGAATGAGGACCCAGCGCAGACCGACCTCCATCCCGCAGATCGGCCCGCCGCCCGGGATGTGCCCGACTTCGTCGAGCGAACGCCCGGCACACACCTCCCGCCCGCGAGCGATCTCCCGCCGCCAGATGTCGAGCGCCTCGTCGAGCCCCCGCTCCGGGCGGAGCCGGTACCCGCTCTCCTCCTCGAAGACGGGCTCCGGCCCCACGGCCCCGAACGCCCGCTGGAACCAGTTCCGCTCCACCTCCGCCATGTGCTGCACCAGCCCCAGCAGGGTGAGTTCGGAGGGCTCGGCGGACGCGGTCCGCACCTGCGCGTCGTCGAGCGAGGCGCACTTCACCTCCAGCGTGCCCCGGTGAAAGTCCAACCAGCTCTCCAGCATGGGACGTTCGGCACCGGTGGGGAGGGGAATGGGGCGGCCGTCGGGGAGGGTGAGGGAGGTGTCGGCAGTCATGGGGTGAGCATGGTCCATGCGGACGGCCGGGTGCACGAGGAGGGACTGTTTCTCGCCCCTACCGCCGGCCGGCCTCCGCAAGCGCCGCCCCCAGCGCCCCCAGGCACCGCCGTACCGTCTCCGCCGTCGCATCCGCCCCGTAGTGGTTCACCCGGATCATCTCCTTGGCCAGCGCGCCCCCACCCGCCGCCAGCGGCAGCGAGGGGTCGGAGGACAGGGCCCGGGTCACCAGTTCCGACGCCACCACGCCCGGCGGGGTGCGGAGCGTCGTCGCGACCGGCGCCGCCTCCCGCGCCTCGTGGACGTACGGCTCCAGGCCTTCACCCAGCGCCACCGCCCCCGCCCGCGTCGCCGCCGCGGCCGAGGCGTGCCGGGCCATCACCGCGTCCAGGCCCTCCGCCTCGATCCGCTCGACGCACGCGTCCAGCGCCAGCATCTCCAGCTGCGCCGGAGCGTGCAGCAGGGTGCGCCGGCCGCCGTCGATCCAGCGCTCCTTCCAGTCCAGCAACGACAGGTACGAGCGGCGCGGGGCCTGGGCGTTCGCCGCCATGCGCGTCCACGCCCGCTCGCTCACCGACACCGCCGACACACCCGCCGGACCGCCCATCGCCTTCTGCGCCCCGATCACGCACAGGTCGACACCCCACGCGTCCGGCAGCACCGGCTCCGCGCCGATCGACGCCACCGCGTCCAGGTAGAAGAGCGCCCCGTGTGCGCGCACCACGGAACCGATCTCCGCCACCGGGTTCGTGTTCCCCGTCGCCGCCTCCGCGTGCACCAGGGAGACGAAGCCGATCTCCGGGTGCTCGGCGAAGGCCTCGGAGATCTGCGCCGCCGTGACCGCCGTGTGGAAGGGGACCGCCAGGTCGATCACCTTGGCGCCGCAGTCCCGGAGCCAGTCGCCGAAGGTCTGGCCGTAGGGGCCGGTGATCACGTTCAGCGCGGTGGTGCCGGGGCCCGCCGCGGAGCGGATCGCGCCCTCCAGGGGGAGCAGCGCCTCGCCCTGCATGATCACCACGTCCTGCCGCGTGCCCAGCAGCCGTGCCACCCGGTCCTCGATCGAGGCGAACTGCGCTGCGCTCAGCGGGGCGAGGTCCAGGAAGGGGTGGGTCACGGCGGTGCTCTCTTCTCGGTCACGGGGTCGACGGAGTCGAGCCTAGTCGGCGCGGTCACACCCCCCCCGTACTCCCGACTTCTTAGGCCGAACGCCTCGACAGCCATGGTTTGGTTTGAGCTGCTCAAACTTCTCCTTATAATCGGAACGCACAGTTCCCGTACAGGAGGCTCCCCCGTGAAGACGACCTTCGGGCGCCGGACCCGCATTCTGGCCGCAACCACCGCGACGGCCGGGCTGGTGCTCGTGGCCGGCTGCTCCTCGGACGACGACGGCGGCAGCGGCACCAAGACCGCCGCCGGTGGCGTCGAGCTCGTCAAGGCGGGCCGGCTCACCACCTGCACCCACCTGCCCTACCCGCCCTTCCAGTCGGAGATCGACGGCAAGGTGCAGGGCTTCGACGTCTCGCTCATCGACCTGGTCGCGGAGGACCTGGGCGTGCAGCAGGACATCGTCGACCAGCCCTTCGAGAACTTCAAGACGGGCGGCTCCCTCAACGCCGGCCAGTGCGACCTGGCCGCCGCCGGTATGACCATCACCGAGGAGCGCAAAAAGAACGTCGACTTCTCGGACCCGTACTTCGAGGCCACCCAGGCCGTCCTCGCCGACAAGGACAGCGGCATCGCGTCCTTCGCCGACCTCAAGGGCAAGAAGGTCGGCGCCCAGGCGCAGACCACCGGTGAGGACTACGCCAGGAGCCAGGGCCTCGACCCGGTCTCCTTCGACTCCTCCGACGCCGTCCTCAACGGTCTGCGCACCGGCCAGGTCGACGCCGTCATCATCGACTACCCGGTGGTCCAGGGCTGGCTGAAGGACAAGGCCAACGCCGACGCCTTCGAGGTCGCCGAGCAGATCAACACCGGTGAGCAGTACGGCTTCACGGTGAAGAAGGGCAACACCGAGCTCCTCGCCGCCATCAACAAGGCGATCGCCGACGCCAAGGCCGACGGCACGTACAAGGAGATCTACGAGAAGTGGATCGGCCCGTACGAAGAGTCCGCCGCCTCGCCGAGCGCGTCCGCCTCCTGACCCCATGGCCGACACCGACGTACAACTCCAGCCGAAGAAAAAGGGCCTGACCCGGCGTCAGAGGCGCAAGCTGTCCCGCGGCATCCAGTACGCGGTCTTCGCCGCGGCCGTGATCGCCTTCGCGGTCGCGGCCGACTGGGACCGGCTGCAGAACCAGTTCGCGCAGGCGGACATCGCCGAGCAGATGTTCCCGGAGATCATCACGCTGGCGCTGAAGAACACCGTGCTGTACACCTTGTCCGGCTTTGTCTTCGGACTGGTCCTCGGCATGGTGATCGCGCTGATGCGGCTGTCGTCCGTGGGCCCGTACCGCTGGCTCGCCGGCATCTACATCGAGATCTTCCGCGGTCTGCCCGCCCTGCTGATCTTCATCTTCGTGGGCGTCGCCGTACCGCTGGCCTTCCCCGGCACGGAGATCCCCGGCGGCACCTACGGCAAGGTCGCGCTCGCGCTCGGTCTGGTCTCCGCCGCGTACATGGCGGAGACGATCCGCGCGGGCATCCAGGCGGTGCCCAAGGGGCAGATGGAGGCGGCCCGCTCGCTGGGCTTCTCGCCCGCCCGCGCGATGGTCTCCATCATCATCCCGCAGGCGTTCCGGATCATCCTCCCGCCGCTGACCAACGAACTCGTCCTGCTCTTCAAGGACTCCTCGCTGGTGCTGTTCCTCGGTGTCACCCTGGAGGAGCGCGAGCTGTCCAAGTACGGCCGTGACCTCGCCAGCACGACCGCCAACTCCACGCCGATCCTCGTCGCCGGCCTGTGCTACCTGCTGGTGACGATCCCGCTCGGCTTCGTCGTACGCCGCATGGAGACGAAGGCCCAGGAGGCCATCAGGTGACCCGCCCCGAGATCCACGTCAAGGACCTGCACAAGTCCTTCGGCGACAACGAGGTCCTCAAAGGCATCGACCTGGAGATCCAGCAGGGCGAGGTCGTCTGTGTCATCGGCCCGTCCGGCTCCGGCAAGTCGACGCTGCTGCGGTGCGTGAACCTGCTGGAGGAGCCCACCAAGGGCCAGGTCTTCGTCGGCGGTACGGAACTCACCGACCCGGACGTCGACATCGACGCCGTACGCCGTCGTATCGGCATGGTCTTCCAGCAGTTCAACCTCTTCCCGCATCTGACCGTGACCGAGAACCTCACGCTGCCGCAGCGCCGGGTCCTGCGGCGCGGCAAGGTTCAGGCCGCGAAGGTGGCCGCCGAGAACCTGGAGCGGGTGGGCCTCTCGGAGAAGGCGGACGCCTACCCGGCCTCCCTCTCCGGCGGTCAGCAGCAGCGCGTGGCCATCGCCCGTTCGCTGGCCGTGGGCCCCGAGGTGATGCTCTTTGACGAGCCGACCTCGGCCCTCGACCCGGAGCTGGTCGGCGATGTCCTCGCGGTCATGCGCATGCTGGCGAACGAGGGCATGACGATGATGGTGGTCACCCACGAGATGACCTTCGCCCGCGAGGTCGCCGACCGGGTCGTCTTCATGGACGGCGGTGTGATCGTCGAGGAGGGCACCCCGGACCAGGTCATCGGCAGCCCCCGCCACGAACGCACCCGCCACTTCCTCTCCCGTCTGCTGGACCCGGCGATGGCAGAGGTGGAGGAGGAGACCTCGGACCAGGTGGGCGGCGGCACCTGACTAAGGTGCACTGCATGAGCGGTGTGCTGCAGGTGAAGGGCCGGATCCTGGTCGGTCCCGACGACGTCCGGGACGAGCTGTGGGTCGTCGACGGCAGGATCTCCTACGAACCTCCCGTCGGCGCCCGTGATGTCCGGACCGTTGAGGGCTGGGCCCTGCCCGGCCTCGTCGACGCGCACTGTCACGTCGGGCTCGGCGCCCACGGCCCCGTGGACCAGGACATCGCGGAGAAGCAGGCGCTGACCGACCGCGAGGCCGGCGCCCTGCTGATCCGCGACGCCGGCTCCCCGTCGGACACCCGCTGGGTGGACGACCGCGACGACCTCCCGAAGATCATCCGGGCGGGCCGCCACATCGCCCGCACGCGCCGCTACATCCGCGGCTACGCCCACGAGATCGAGCCCGAGGACCTGGTCGCCCACGTGGCGCGGGAGGCCCGTCGCGGCGACGGCTGGGTGAAGCTGGTCGGCGACTGGATCGACCGCGATCTCGGCGACCTCGCCCCCAGCTGGCCGCGCGAGGCGGTCGAGGCGGCCATCGCCGAGGCCCATCGGCTCGGCGCCCGGGTCACAGCGCACTGCTTCGCCGAGAACTCCCTCCAGGACCTGGTGGAGGCGGGCATCGACTGCATCGAGCACGCCACGGGCCTGACCGACGACCTGATCCCGCTGTTCGCCGAGCGCGGCGTCGCCATCGTGCCGACCCTGGTCAACATCGCGACCTTCCCCAAGCTCGCCGAGGGCGGCGAGAGCAAGTTCCCCCGCTGGTCGGCCCATATGCGCCGGCTCCACGCACGCCGCTACGACACCGTCCGCAACGCCTACGACGCCGGTATCCCGGTCTTCGTCGGCACCGACGCCGGCGGCACCCTGCCGCACGGCCTGGTCGCCGCCGAGGTGGAGGAACTGGTCACCGCGGGCATTCCCGCCACCCAGGCGCTCTCGGCGACGACTTGGGGCGCACGGCGCTGGCTCGGGCGCCCGGGTCTCGACGAGGGCGCGCCGGCGGACCTGGTGGTGTACGAGACGGACCCGAGGGCCGATGTACGGGTGCTGGCCGCGCCGCGGCGGATCGTGCTGAACGGCCGCGTCGTGAGTTGACCGGGTGACTGTGGAGAACGTGCGTGCCCAGGGATTCGAAGATGTGCACTAAATGGTCACGTTGGAGTGAACCCTCGTCAGCTTGCTGACGAACACCTCCGGGCACGCGATTCTTACCGGGTCCCAAGCATGTCTCTCTGGGGGTCCCACCACCTTGAACGGCAACCACTTCCGCATGCCCGCACGCCGATTCGCGACCGTCGCGGCGGCCACGGCCCTCGCCGCCGGACCAGTGGCACTGGCCGGCGCGGGCTCCGCGCACGCCACCGACGACCAGGGCCGGGCGAGCGCCGTCGTGCTGCGCACCGGGCTCGACGTGTCCCTGCTCAACAAGACCGTGAACGTCCCGCTCGCGGTCTCCCTCAACGAGGTCCAGGCGCCGCAGAGCGCCGAGAAGACCGCGCTCACCGCCCAGTTGGACGGCGTGGACGGCGGAGAGCCGTTCAGCGTCCTGCGGGCCGACGTGGCCTCGGCGAAGGCGACGGTCACCGACGCCAAGGCCGAGGGCCGCACCAACCTCGCGCGCGCCAAGCTCCATGTCCCGGGGCTGCCCCTGCTGTCCCTCATCGAGCTGGAGGGCGTCACTTCCCGGGCGGCCTGCGAGGCCGGGAAGACCCCGACCGCCACGTCCAACCTCCTCGGCGCGGTGACGGTCCTCGGCAAGAAGGTCACCGTGACGACCGGCGGCACGACCGACGTCCAGGTGCCCGGCGTCGGCGAGGTGCGCCTGGACCTGTCCAGGACGCAGACCACCTCGCGTACGGCGGCCGCCACCGCCCTCGAACTCACCGTGTCCGTCAACCCGTTGAAGCTGAACGTGGCCGAGGTGACCGGCACGGTCACGCTCGCGAAGGCGACCTGTGAAGCACCCACGGTCCGCAGTGACGAACCCGAGGTGGAGCCCCAGGGCGGCCCCGTCGACGACGCGGGCCTCGCCGAGACCGGCGGCAACTCCCTGACCCCGTACATCGCGGGCGGCGCGGTGGCCCTGCTCGCCGCCGGCGGGGGAGCGGTGGCCCTGGCCCGCCGGGGCAAGGGCTGAGCCGCACCTCACCTCTGGGCCGGCGCCAGCGCCCGATCCAGCGCCTGGAGAAAGGAGTTCACCGTCGACCGGTCCCGCACCGCGAGCCGCAGCCACTCCTCGTCCAGGCCCGGGAAGGTGTCCCCACGGCGCACCGCGAACCCCAGGTCGCGCAGATGCCGCCGTACGGCCGCCGCCTGCGGCAGTCGTACGAGGACGAAGGGGCCGTCCGCCGGTTCCGCCACCTGTAGGCCCTCTGGGGTGAACTCCCGCAGGCCCGCCACGAGATGGGCGCGGTCGGCGGCGATGCGGTGGGCCGCGTGGGCCGCTTCCGCCAGCGCGCGCGGCTCGACGCACGCCTCCGCCGCGGCCAGCGCCGGGGTGGACACCGGCCACAGCGGCTGGGCCCGCTCCAGTGCCGCGATCGTCACCGGGGCGGCGAGGACGTAGCCGATGCGCAGCCCGGCCAGGCCCCAGGTCTTGGTCAGGCTGCGCAGGACGACCAGACCGGGTACGTCCGTGCGTCCGGCGAGGGCCTCGCGCTCACCCGGGACCGCGTCCATGAACGCCTCGTCCACCACCAACGTCCGCCCGGGGCGGGCGAGTCCGGCGATCGAGGCGGCCGGGTGCAGGACCGACGTCGGGTTCGTCGGATTGCCGACGACGACCAGGTCCGCGTCCTCGGGGACGGCCGCCGGGTCGAGCCGGAAGCCGTCCTCCGCCCGCAGCAGCACCCGGTCCACCGTGTGCCCGGCGTCCCGCAGCGCGGCCTCCGGCTCGGTGAACTGTGGGTGCACGACCACGGGCCGGCGGACCTTCAGAGCGCGCGCCAGCAGCACGAACGCCTCCGCGGCGCCCGCCGTCAGCAGCACCCGCTCCACCGGGAGCCCGTGCCGCGTCGCCACCGCCGCCCGCGCGGCCCGCCCGTCCGGGTAGGCCGCGAGAGAGACGAGCGAGTCGGCGATGCGGTCCCGCAGCCAGGGCGGCGGGGTGTCCGCGCGGACGTTCACCGCCAGGTCGACCAGGGCCGAGCCGTCGTCACGGACCTCGGCGTCCCCGTGGTGGCGCAGGTCGTGGCTGCCGCCGGTGCGCGTGTCCTCAGTGCGCATGGGAGTGGGCCCCGTGGTGGTGTCCGTGGTGGTGATGGTGGCCGTCGTCGTCGGGGTGGAAGTGCGGCTGCTGCGGCAGGCCCACCTTGTCCTCGAACCCCGGCAGCGCGATCCGGTACACACAGGAGTCGCAGTTCATCCGCAGATCGCCCTTGACGGCCTCCTCGTACCGCTCCATCACCAGATCCAGCAGCTCCGGCTCCGGACCGATCACCTCGGCCGAGCGCACCTCCACCTCCGGGTGCGCCGCCGCCCACCCCTCGGTCTGCTGCTTCACCCGGTCCGGCAGGATCCCGGTGAACAGGAAGTACGGCAGCACCACGATCCGCTTCGCGCCCAGCTTCACGCACCGGTCCAGGCCGCTCGGCACGTCCGGGGCCGCCAACGACACGAACGCCGTCTCCACGCCCGCGTACCCGCGCCCCTCCCACAGCAGCCGGGCCGCCTTGTGCACCTCGGCGTTGGCGTCCGGATCCGTCGACCCGCGCCCCACCAGCAGCACCGTGACGTCCCTGCGCTCCTGCGGATCGCGCCCGCCCAGGGCCTCGTCCAGCCGCCGCTCCAGCACGTTCAGCAGCGAGGGATGCGGGCCCAGCGGGCGGCCGTAGGTGTACGAGATCCCGGGGTGGCGCTCCTTCTCGCGGGCCAGCGCCGCCGGGATGTCACCTTTGGCGTGCCCGGCGGACACCAGCATCAGCGGCACCGCGGCGAACCGGCGTACGCCCCGCTCGACCAGGTCGGTGACGGCGTCGCCGAGCGGCGGCGGGGACAGCTCGATGAAACCGCCCGCGACGGGCAGGTCGGGGTGGCGGCGGCCCAGCTCCCGTACGAAGTCGCGGAACGCCTCGGCTCCGGCATCGTCCCGGGTGCCATGGCCGGCGATGAGCAGCGCGGGCGCGGGGGTGGTCACGGTTTCTCCTCGGGTGAAGTGGGGTGGTACAGGAGGGCGTTGAGCGCGGCGGAGGCGACCGCCGAACCGCCCTTCTCGGACACGTTGCTGACAGCGGGCAGCCCGCTGTCGCGCAACGCGGCCTTGGACTCGACCGCGCCGACGAAACCGACGGGCAGGCCGATGACGAGCGCGGGGGAGGCGTCCAGGGTCAGCAGCTCCTCCAGGGCGGTCGGCGCGTTGCCGATCACCCACAGGGCGCCGGGGCCGACCTGCTCGTACGCGAGCCGGATGGCATGCGCCGAGCGCGTCAGGCCGGGACCGGCCACCGCGTCCCCGAGCCGGCAGACGGTCTCCCGCCGGGTGATCCCGGCGGCCACCATCTCGACGTCCACGACGACCGGGGCACCGGCGTGCAGTGCGGCGTGCGCCTTGACCAAGTCGGCTTCCGCCATGACGAGATCGTCCGCGTACTCCAGATCGGCGGCGGAGTGGATGACCCGCTCCACGACGGCCCGGGTCAGCGGCGGGAAGTGGGAGGTGTCGAGGCGGGCGCGCAGCCGCCGGTAGGACTCCTCCTCGATCGGGTGGACCACGCGGTTCACTTCGGATCCTCCTGCCAGCGGTACCCGCGCGGCGTCACCATGCGCCCCGCGATGTTCCGGGTCGCCGTGTTGCCCACGGTCACGACCGTCATCATGTCGACCGTCGCCGGGTCCAGTTCCTTGAGCGTCGTCACCCGGGCGGCCTCGTCCGGCCGTGAGGCGTTGCGTACGACACCGATGGGCGTCGTCGGCTCCCGGTGCCCGGCGAGGATCGCCAGCGCCTTGGGCAACTGCCAGTCACGGCCCCGGGAGCGGGGGTTGTAGAAGGTGACCACGATGTCCGCCTCGGCCGCCGCCCGCACCCGCCGCTCGATGATCTCCCACGGGGTGTGCAGATCGGACAGGCTGATCGAGACGTGGTCGTGGCCGAGCGGAGCGCCGAGGATGGCCCCGGCCGCGAGCGCGGCGGTGACCCCGGGCACCCCGACCACCTCGATGTCGTCGCCCGCCTCCGCCAGCGCGGGGGAGGCCATGGCGTACACCCCGGCGTCCCCGCTGCCGATCAGCGCGACGGCGTGCCCCTCGCGGGCCTCGGCCACGGCCGTCCGCGCCCGCTCCTCCTCGGCCCCGAGCCCCGACTCCAGCACCCGGGTGCCGGGGCGCAGCAGATCGCGGATCTGGTCGACGTACTGGTCGAGCCCAACGAGCACGGAAGCGCGCCGCAGCTCGGCCTTCGCGCGCGGGGTGAGCAGATCCCGGGCGCCCGGCCCGAGCCCGACCACCGCGAGCCGCCCGCGCGCGGGACGCCGTACGACCGCACAGGTCGCCATGGCCGACTTCCGCTTGGGAACGAGGAGTTCACCGCCGTCCCTGAGGGCGGAGGCCTCGGCGACGGACGGGGTGCCGACGGCGGCCAGGGGAGCGGCGGAGGGGTTGGGGACCTCGACGGCCGCGAGTTCGGCGGCGGAGTACGTGACCAGCGGGACGCCCAGCCGCTCGGCCGCCTCGACGATGCCGGGTTCCTCGGACTTGGCGTCCACGGTGGCGAGTTGGGCGACCGAATGCACCGACAGACCCTCCAGAGAGCTGTTGATCAGCTCCAGGATCTCCGCCACCGGGGCCCCCTTCGAGGCACCGACGCCCACGACGAGGGACGGCGGGCGCAGGACGGCCTCGCGCTCGGCGGGCTCGACGAGACGGTCGGTCAGGCGGACCGTGTACGCGCCCTCGTCGGTGACCTTCAGCGCGGGCAGCGGCCACGCCGACTCAGCCTTCAGAGCGACCGGTTCGCCGTCCAGCAGGGCCCGCGAGACCGCAGCGACATCACCCTCCACAGGGAAGCCGAGCGTGTCCAGACCGGGCAGGCCGACGGCGTCGGTCGCCGTCGTCACCACGGGCTGCGCCCCCAGCAACTCCGCGACCTCGTCCGCGAGTTCATTGGCGTCGCCGCCGTGTCCGCCGACCAGCGACACGGCGAACCGCCCGCCCTCGTCGACACAGACCACGCCCGGGTCGGTCCGCTTGTCCCCGAGCAGCGGTGCGACCAGCCGCACCACCGCCCCCGTGGCCAGGAAACACACGAGTTGCTCGCACTCCGCGAACGCGGCCCGTACGGAGTCCGCGACGGGACCCTCGTACACACGCGTACGGTCCGGCCACGCCGCGGCCAGCCGGTCCCGCGCAGCCGCCCCCGCCGCGGTGGCGGAAATCAGGCCGATCACTGAGCAACTCCTTCATCAGAAGCCGGGGGCCGGACGCCCCACAGCAGAAAAACAGGATTGGTCGCCGCCAGCCGGGACACATCCCCCGGCAGCGGCGCGAGCCGCGCGGACTGCAACAGCACCCCGTCGCAGTCGAACCCGGCGCCGACGAGCGCCGCTTGGGCGGCCGGCACCCGGTCCAGCGCCGCCATGGCGACCACCACGGTCCGCCGGGCCCGCCGCGCACAGGCGGTCACGATGGCGGGCAGCTCCTGCCCCCCGCCCCCGATGAACACGGCGTCGGGATCGTCGAGATCGGACAGCACCGTCGGAGCGGACCCGTGCACGGCCCGTACGTCGACCCCGTGCGCGGCGGCATTGGCGCGGATCCGCTCGATGCCGTCCCGGGTCTTCTCGACCGCGGCGACGGCGGCGCCGAGCCGCGCGCACTCCACGGCCACCGAACCCGAGCCCGCCCCGACGTCCCAGACCAGATCGCCGAGCCGGGGCCCGAGCCTCGCCAGGGCCAGCGCCCGCACCTCGAACTTGGTGATCATCGAGTCCCGGTGGGCGAACTCCGTCTCGTCCAGCGCCCATCCCGCGGGCCCGACCGGAGGCCCGGCGACCGTACGCACCGGCCCCAGCGAGCGCGTCTCGTCCAGGCACAGGACGACACTCACCGCCGTACCCCAGTCGCGGGCCGCGGCCTCGGCGGGCGTGACCCGCTCGACCCGCTCCTCGGCGGTGCCCAGCGCGCAGGCGACGAGCAGGACCCGCGCCTCGCACCTCAGGGCGGCCCCCAGCTCGGCGGGACCGGACCCGGGGCCCGTCAGCACCGCCACCTTCGGCCGCGCCCGGCACACGTTGACGGCCGTACGCAGCTCCCGCCCGTGCGCGCTGACCACCACGGCGTCGTCCCACGGCACCCCGGCCCGTGCGAACGCGGCGGCGACCGAGGAGACACCGGGCCGCACGTCCAGCACGTCGGACCCGAACCGCTCGGCCAGCATCCGCACGATCCCGAAGAACCCCGGGTCGCCGGAGGCCAGCACGACCACCCGGTCCGACTTCTCCAGATGCCGCTCGATGACGTCCAGCGCCGGAGCCGGCGGACCGAGGACGACCTGCTCGGCATCGGCGGGGAGGGGAGCGGCTTCGAGATGCCGCCGCCCGCCCACGACGAGCCGCGCCCCGTCCAGCACGTCACCCGGAACCGGCGCCCCCGTCCCCGTACCGACGACCGTGATCACGTGCCCGCCCCCCGCTCCCGCAGCGCCCTGCGGGCCTCGGGGTCGGCCTTGCGGAAGCCATGGAAGTGACCGGGGTGGTAGAGGTGCGAGCGGGTGCCGTGGGCGTCGAGGGCCGGGCCGACCAGGAAGAGCGTGTGCTTCCAGAGCTTGTGCTCCTTGACGGTCTCCTCCAGCGTGCCGACCGTGCACCGCACGATCAGCTCCTCCGGCCAGGTGGCCTGGTAGGCGACCACGACCGGGGTGTCGGTCGGATAGCCGCCCTCCAGCAGCTCCCGCACGAGCTGTCCGCTGCGGGCCGCCGACAGGAAGATCGCCATGGTGGTGCCGTGCTTGGCGAACTCCCGCACCTCCTCACCGGGCGGCATCGGCGTCTTGCCGCCACCGAGCCGGGTCAGGACGACGGACTGCGCCACCTCGGGAATGGTCAGCTCACGCTGGGCGAGCGCGGCGACGGCGGAGAAGGCGGAGACGCCCGGGATCACCTCGGTGGCGATCCCCCTCTCGGTACACCGGTCGAGCTGCTCCTGGGTACCGCCCCACAGGGCGGGGTCACCGGAGTGAATACGAGCGACATGCAGGCCCTGGGTGCGGGCCCGCTCGTACACCGCGACCACGTCCTCAAGGGACATGGTCGCCGAATCGAGGATCTCGGCGTCCTCGCGGGCGTGCTGGAGGACCTCCGCCTGGACCAGGCTGGCCGCCCAGATCACCACGTCGGCCTCGGCGATGGCACGCGCGGCACGGAACGTCAGCAGGTCGGCGGCGCCGGGGCCGGCACCGACGAAGGTCACTTTGCCGGTGGGGGCATCGGCCATGGGGATCGGTCCTCTCGGTATGGCGTTCGGGGCGGAAAAGTCAGGGGGTACGCGGGCGTCGGACCCGCACGGACGAGCGCCGATCCGATAGCAAGGCCCTGTGGCGGTCTTCGTGGCGCTCGGCGCGTTCCTGATGACGCTGGTCGGCGGCTGGACGGCACAGCGCGTGACCTACCGCCGCCATCTGGTCCTGGGCCTGGCCGGCGGCCTGATGCTGGGCGTGGTCGGCCTGGACCTGCTGCCGGAGGCGCTGGAGGCGGCGGGCGAGGAGGTCTACGGCGTACCGGCCGCGCTGCTCCTGTTCGTGGCCGGCTTCCTCCTGGCCCACTTGGTGGAACGGCTGCTGGCCGCCCGTCAGGCCGCGCACGGCGCGGAGGAGAAGGACGGCCGGGCCCCCGAGGCGGGCCTGACGGCGGCCGCGGCGATGGTCGGCCACAGCGCGATGGACGGCGTGGCGATCGGCGCGGCGTTCCAGGTGGGCGGCGGCATGGGCACGGCGGTGGCCCTGGCCGTCATCGCCCACGACTTCGCGGACGGCTTCAACACGTACACGATCACCAGCCTGTACGGGAACGCCCGCCGCCGAGCCCTCGCCATGCTGTTCGCGGACGCGGTCGCGCCCGTGGTGGGCGCCGCCTCGACGACGTTCGTGACCGTCCCCGAGGGCCTGCTCGGCTGCCATCTCGGCCTGTTCGGCGGCGCGCTGGTCTACCTCGCCGCGGCGGAGATCCTCCCCGAGGCCCACCACGAACACCCGGCGGGACCGACACTGTTGTGCACGATCGCCGGGGCGGGGTTCATCTGGCTGGTGGTGGGAGTGCCGGGGTCCTGAGGCGCTCACAACTTCCCGCCCCGACCGCCGTCGCGCCGGGCGGGCGCGATGAGCGTGGAGAGGTACGGCAGCGGCGCCCCGTCGAGTTCGGCGGCGCGCCGGATGGATTCCTCGGGCAGCCCGAGCGCGGCACCCCACACGGCGTCATCGATCCGCCCGGTCTCCCGGAGGGCCTCGGCGACCTCACCGGCCTGCCGCCCGAACTTGTAGGCGACGACGGTCCCGGGCCCGGCGAGCGCGTCCTTGAGCACGGCGGCCCCGGCGGTGACCGGAACGAGGGTGAGCGGCTCGGTCCCTTCGGTGAGCACGGCACCGGAACGGGCGGCGAGATCCTGCATGGCGGTGATGCCGGGAACGGTCTCGACGACGGTGTCCGGCAGCAACTCCCCGATGGTCAGGGCGAGATAGGTGAAGGTGGAGTACACGTTGGGATCGCCGATGGTGGCGAAGGCGACAACGGCGTGCTCGCGCAGCAGCTGCGCGACGCGCTCCCCGGCGGCGTCCCAGGCGGCCTCACGGCGAGCGCGATCGGTCCGCTCATTGAGAGCGAAGACGACGCGGACGATCCTGCTCTGGTCGACATAGTGCAGAACGGTGGCTTCGGCCCGCCCCCGCTCACCGCCATCTTTTCCGTCAAATGCAGCCATGACGGGCACGACGACGACATCGGCCGCGCGCAGAGCGCCCACGCCCTTGACGGTCACCAGCTCCGGATCGCCGGGACCCACCCCGACTCCGATCAACCTGCTGCTGCTCATGACGTCCGGCACCTCTCCACGAACCGACGGGCGACACCGGGCTGCGACGCCCAGTGCGTGTGCAGATAACTCGCGTGCACACCTTGTTGTACGAAACCTTCGACGCGCCGCGCAGGGGCACGCACGCCCCATGCGGGAGCCGCCCCCGCGCCCGGCTCGACGACGGTCCGATGAAACTCGTGCCCTCGCATCCGCGTCCCGGCGACGGCGAGCGAACTGTCACTCACGGCCACGGCATCCCGATACCCGAGGGTGAGCCGCTCGGACATACGAGCGTCGGCATCCAGAACCCCGCACATGGGAAGCCCGTCGAGCGCACGGCAGAGATAGAGCAGCCCGGCGCATTCGGCGGCGACGGGAGCACCGGTCTCTGCGAGGGCGGTCACGGCTTTACGCAGAGGTTCGTTGGCGGACAGCTCGGAGGCATACACCTCCGGGAAGCCACCCCCGATGACCAAAGCCCGGGTACCGTCGGGCAGTTGCTCATCCCGCAGCGGATCGAAAGGGACGACTTCGGCACCGGCGGCGGTGAGCAACTCGGCGTGCTCGGCGTAGGAGAAGGTGAACGCAGATCCACCGGCCACGGCAACAACCAGCCCGTCCGGCGTTTGCGGACGAGGCCCTTCGGGCCGAAGCGGGGGTCCGGGGGCGGCAGCCCCCGGGGTCGGGACGGGAAGGGGCGGCGGGGGCGAAGAAACCACGGCCTCAGCCGGAGACCAAGCCGCACCCGGCAAAGAACCCGCTCCCCGCGCCAGCGCCAGCAACCCCTCCAGATCACACCCTTCAGCGACCTGCGCCCCCATCGCACCCACAGCCTCCACGGCCGCAGCCCTGCGCTCAGCCGCCGGCACCAACCCCAGATGCCGAGAAGGCGTATCCACCTGAGCAACCCGCCGCAGCACCCCCAGCACAGGCACCCCGGCCGACTCCAACGCCTCCCGCAACAACTCCTCGTGCCGATCGGAAGCGACCTTGTTGAGGATCGCCCCCCCGACCCGAACCTCCGGATCCCAGGACGCGAACCCATGCACCAGCGCCGCCACGGACCGAGACTGCGACGACGCGTCCACGACGAGCACCACCGGCGCCCGCAACAGCTTCGCGACATGCGCGGTGGACGCCAGTTCACCCTCCCCCGCGGCACCGTCGTACAGCCCCATGACCCCCTCGACGACAGCGACGTCACACCCGCGCGCGCCGTGCAGGAACAAGGGCCCGACCAACTCCGGCCCGCACAGATACGCGTCGAGATTTCGTCCCACCCGCCCGGTCGCGAGCGCGTGATACCCGGGGTCGATGTAGTCAGGACCCACCTTGTGCGGGGACACGGCAAGCCCCCGCGCGGTGAACGCGGCCATCAACCCCGTGGCAACGGTGGTCTTCCCGCTCCCGGAGGAGGGCGCGGCGATGACCAGCCGAGGGACGGAAGACGTCACCACTCGATGCCCCTCTGCCCCTTCTGCCCGGCGTCCATGGGGTGCTTGACCTTGGACATGTCGGTCACGAGATCGGCGAAGTCGACGAGCTTCCCGGGAGCGTTCCGCCCGGTGATCACCACATGCTGGGTCCCCGGCCGATTGCGCAGCACGTCGACGACCTCATCGGTGTCGACCCACCCCCAGTGCATCGGATAGGCGAACTCGTCCAGCACATACAGCTTGTACGTCTCGGCCGCCAGATCCCGCTTGACCTGCTCCCAGCCCTCCCGGGCCTTCTCCTCATTGTCCATCTGCTGATCGCGCTGCACCCACGACCAGCCCTCCCCCATCTTGTGCCAGTCGACGGACCCGCCCTCACCGCTGGCACCGAGCACCCGCAGCGCGTTCTCCTCGCCGACCTTCCACTTCGCCGACTTCACGAACTGGAACACCCCGATGGGCCACCCCTGATTCCAGGCGCGCAGCGCAAGCCCGAAGGCGGCGGTGGACTTGCCCTTCCCGATGCCCGTATGCACCACGACCAACGGCCGGTTACGCCGCTGTCGCGTGGTCAGCCCGTCGTCCGGGATCACACTCGGCTGCCCCTGAGGCATTACGCGGCCCTCCTCTGTACGTCCTTCACCAGACCGGCGATCGAGTCGGCCCGCAACTCGTCCAACGTCACCGCCGTACCGCCCAGCTCACCGGCCAACTGCCCGGCGAGGCCCAGCCGCACGGGCCCGGACTCACAGTCCACGACAACGGACGCGACCCCCTCGGCAGCGAACAGTCGAGCGGCCCGCCCGGCCAGCGCGACCGGCTCGGGGCCCCCGGTGGCCCGCCCGTCCGTCACCACCACGAGAAGCGCCCGCCGCGCAGGATCCCGCAGCCGCTCCACCCGCAGCACGTCATGCGCCTTGAGCAGCCCCGCGGCCAAGGGCGTACGCCCACCGGTCGGCAGCGACTCCAGCCGAGCCGCGGCCGCGTCCACGGACGACGTGGGCGGCAGCGCCACATCGGCGGCGGACCCCCGGAACGTCACCAGACCCACCTTGTCCCGTCGCTGATAAGCGTCCAGCAGCAGCGACAGCACGGCCCCCTTCACGGCACTCATCCGCTGCCGCGCCGCCATCGACCCCGACGCGTCGACCACGAACAGCACGAGGTTGCCCTCACGCCCCTCCCGGGCCGCCTGCCGCAGATCGTCCCGCCGTACGACAAGCCCCCGCCCGGACCGCCCACGCGCCCGCTGATGCGGGGCGGCCGCCTGCACGGTCGCCGCCAGATGCAGCTTGGTCAGCGCGCCCTGAGGACGCCGCGCACCGGTCGTCCGCCCGTGCTCGGTCCGCGCCCGCGAACGCCGCCCCGCGGCCCCCTCACCGATCCCGGGCACGCTCAGCACCTTGGTGCGGAACGGCTCGGCGGCCCGTACGGGCTGCTGCTCACCGGCTCCCGAGGGCTGCGGCTCGCCGCCCTCACCTGCCTCGGGCCGCGCACCCGTGTCCCCGTCCTGCGGCCCCGCGTCCGGGGCCGGCTGCCCACCGCCCCCGCCCGGCCCGTCGGGACCGGGGTCCTCGTCGTCCTCACCGGAGAACTCCTCCAGCGTCTGGTCCAGCCTGTCCTCGTCAAGTCCGGGCGCGTCGAAGGGGTTACGGCGCCGCCGGTGCGGCAGCGCGAGCAGCGCGGCCTGCCGCACGTCCTCAGCAAGCACGTCGGTACGCCCGGCCCACGCGGCCAGCGCCGTGGCGGTACGCGCCATCACGATGTCGGCACGCATCCCGTCCACCTCGAAGGCCGCGCAGGTCGCCGCGATCTGCCGGAGCGCCCCGTCCCCGAGCCGCACCGACGGCAGCAACTCCCGTGCGGCGACGATACGTTGACGTACGGACGCCTCCTCGTCGGCCCAACGGCCGACAAATCCGGCCGGATCGTCGTCGTAGGCGAGCCGCCGCCGTACGACCTCCACCCGCTGATCGGGCTCCCGCGAGGCCGCGACCTCCACGGTCAGCCCGAACCGGTCGAGGAGCTGCGGCCGGAGCTCGCCCTCCTCGGGGTTCATGGTGCCGACGAGCAGGAACTTGGCGGCGTGCCGTACGGACACACCCTCCCGCTCCACGTACGACGCACCCATCGCGGCCGCGTCGAGCAGCAGATCGACCAGGTGGTCATGGAGGAGGTTGACCTCGTCGACGTAGAGGATGCCGCGGTGGGCGTCGGCGAGCAGACCGGGCTCGAAGGCTTTGACGCCCTCCGCGAGCGCCCGCTCGATGTCGAGAGCACCGACAAGCCGGTCCTCGGAGGCGCCGACGGGGAGTTCGACCATACGGGCGGGGCGGGCGGTGCCGTTGCCGGGCTCGTGCGGCCCGTCCGGGCAGGCGGGGTCCGGTTGCGCCGGGTCACAGGAGAAACGGCATCCGGGGACGACCGGCACCTCCGGCAGCAGCGCCGAAAGAGCGCGTACCGCCGTCGACTTGGCGGTGCCTTTCTCGCCGCGCACCAGCACACCGCCGACGGCCGGCGATACGGCGTTCAGCAGCAGCGCGAGCCGCAGGTCGTCCTGGCCGACAACGGCCGTGAACGGGAAGGGGGTGGTCACTGGTCGCCCTCCAAGTCGCCTTCCAGCTCCAGATACGTGGCCTGCAGCCGCTCCAGCGTCTCCGCGTCCGGCTCGGCCCACAGACCGCGGTCGGCGGCCTCCAGCAGCCGCTCGGTGATCCCGCGCAGCGCCCAGGGGTTGGACTTCTTCATGAAGTCCCGGTTCTCCGGGTCGAAGACGTACTCCGCGCTGAGCTTCTCGTACATCCAGTCGTCCACGACCCCGGCGGTGGCGTCGTAGCCGAAGAGGTAGTCGACGGTCGCCGCCATCTCGAAGGCGCCCTTGTAGCCGTGCCGGCGCATCGCCGCCATCCAGCGCGGGTTGACCACGCGGGCGCGGAAGACACGGTGCGTCTCCTCGCCCAGCGTGCGGGTCCTGACCTGGTCGGGGGTGGCGGAGTCGCCGACGTACGCCTCGGGGGAGGCGCCCGTCAGATGGCGGACCATGGCGACCATGCCGCCGTGGTACTGGAAGTAGTCGTCGGCGTCGACCAGGTCGTGCTCACGGGTGTCGACGTTCTTCGCCGCGACCGCGATCCGCTTGAACGCCGTCTCCATGTCCCCGCGCGCCGCCCGCCCGTCGAGCCCCCGCCCGTAGGCGTAACCGCCCCACACCGCGTACACCTCGGCCAGGTCGGCGTCGGAGCGCCAGTTGCGGGCGTCGATCAGCGGCAGCAGACCGGCGCCGTACGCGCCCGGCTTGGAGCCGAAGACCCGCGCGGTGGCCCGCCGTCGGTCTCCGTGCTCGGCGGTGTCCTCGTCGGCGTGCGCCTTCACGAAGTTCTTCTCGGCGGGCTCGTCGAGGTCGGCCACCGCCCGTACCGCGTCGTCGATCAGCGCGACCACATGCGGGAACGCGTCCCGGAAGAACCCGGAGATCCGGACGGTGACGTCGATGCGCGGCCGACCCAGCTCCTCCAGGGGCACCACCTCGAACCCGGTGACCCGGCGCGAGGCGTCGTCCCAGACCGGACGGCAGCCCAGCAGCGCCAGGATTTCCGCGATGTCGTCGCCCTGGGTGCGCATGGCGGAGGTGCCCCACACCGTGAGCCCGACGGACTTCGGGTACTCGCCGGTGTCCTGGAGATACCGGGCGACCAGCGAGTCGGCCAGGGATTGTCCGACCTCCCAACTCAGCCGGGAGGGAATGGCCTTGGGGTCGACGGAGTAGAAGTTCCGGCCGGTCGGCAGCACGTTGACCAGACCGCGGGTCGGCGATCCGGACGGCCCGGCGGGGACGTAACCGCCGTCCAGGGCCCGCAGGATGTGCCCGATCTCGTCCGTCGTCCGGGCGAGACGCGGTACGACCTCGTCGCAGGCGAACTCCAACACGGCCACGGCGTCGGGCAGTTCCGTGCCGACCACCTCGTGCACGAGAGCCGGTACCGCGGCGGCCCGCCACTCCCGCTCCTCCATGCCCTCCGCGACCCGGCGGCACAGCTGCTCCAGCAGATCGATCGCGTCGGCGGCCGTACGCGAGGGACCCTCGACCAGTTCGGTCAGCTCTACCGGCACCTTCACCGGCGCGCCCGGCTCGGCCAGCAACTCCTTCTCGCTGAGCCCGAAATGGGCCGCGAACGAGGACCGCAGTCCCGGCAGGGCGTTCGCCTGCCCGCCCCACACCTGCGAGGCGCGCAGCACGGCGAGCACCAGGTTCACGCGCGGCTCACCGACCGGCCCGCCGCCGAGGATGTGCAGCCCGTCGCGGATCTGCACGTCCTTGATCTCGCACAGATAGCCGTCGATGTGCATGACGAACTCGTCGAACGCCTCGTCGTCCGGCTGGTCCTCGACATGCAGATCGTGGTGCAGTTCGGCCGCCTTCACCAGCGTCCAGATCTGCGCCCGCACGGCCGGCGCCTTCGTCGGGTCCAGGTCGGACACGAGCGCGTACTCGTCGAGCAGCTGCTCCAGCTTCGCCAGGTCACCGTAGGTGTCGGCGCGCGCCATCGGCGGTACGAGGTGGTCGACGACCGTGGCGTGCCCGCGCCGCTTGGCCTGGGTGCCCTCGCCGGGGTCGTTGACGATGAAGGGGTAGATCAGCGGGAGTTCACCGAGCACGGCATCCGGCGCGCAGCCCCCGCTGAGCCCGAGCCCCTTGCCCGGCAGCCACTCCATCGTGCCGTGCTTGCCCATGTGGACGATGGCGTCGGCGCCGAAGGAGTTCTCCAGCCAGCGGTACGCGGCCATGTAGTGGTGCGAGGGCGGCATGTCCGGGTCGTGGTAGATCGCGATCGGGTTCTCGCCGAAGCCGCGCGGCGGCTGGATCATCACCACGACATTGCCGAACTGCAGGGACGCGAGCACGATCTCGTCCCCGTCGACGTACAGCGACCCCGGTGGCTCGCCCCACGCCTCCAGCATGGCGTCCCTGAGCTCCGGGTCGAGCTTGTCGAACCAGGCCCGGTAGTCGGCGAGCGGCACGCGCGCGGGCGCGGAGGCCAGCTGCTCCTCGGTCAGCCACTCGACGTCATGACCACCGGCCTCGATGAGCCGGTGGATCAGCTCGTCGCCGCCGGAGGGGTATTCGGTGAGGGAGTACCCGGCGTCCTTGAGCGCGTCCAGCACCCGGACCGCGGAGGCGGGCGTGTCGAGTCCGACCGCGTTGCCGACCCGGGAGTGCTTGGTCGGATAGGCGGTGAAGACCAGCGCGAGGCGCTTCTCGGCGTTCGGCTTGTGCTTCAACCGTGCGTGCCGCAGGGCGATTCCGGCGACGCGCGCGGCCCGCTCGGGGTCGGCGACGTACACCGGGACGTCGTCGGGCCCCTGCTCCTTGAAGGAGAACGGCACCGTGATGAGCCGCCCGTCGAACTCCGGGATCGCGACCTGCATGGCCGCGTCCATGGGGGAGAGGGCGGCGTCGGACTCGTCCCACGCCTGTCGCGACGAGGTCAGGCAAAGCCCTTGCAGCACAGGGACGTTGAGATCGGCGAGAGCACCGATGTCCCAGGCCTCCTCGTCACCGCCGGCCGAGGCCTGCGAGGCGTGGGTGCCGCCCGCGGCGAGGACGGTGGCGACGAGGGCGTCGGCCTTGCCGAGGATCTCGTACAGCCCCGCGTCGGCGCCGCGCAGCGAACCGCAGTACACCGGAAGGGCGTTGGCGCCGCCGGCCTCGATCGCGTCGCACAGGGTGTCCACGAAGGCGGTGTTGCCGCTGAGCTCATGGGCCCGGTAGAAGAGCACGCCGACGGTCGGACGGCCCGGCCGGATCTCATGGCCGCCATGGACGCCGTACTCCGGCATCTTCTGCGGCTCGACGAAGCCCTCGCCGGTCAGCAGCACGGTGTCCGAGAGGAACCGGGCGAGTTCGGTGAGGTTGGCGGGCCCGCCCTCGACGAGGTACTTCAGCGCCTCGGCGACGACACCGGCGGGGACCGAGGACTCGGCCATCAACTCGGCGTCCGGGACGGTCTCGCCGCCCAGCAGCACGGTCGGGATGCCGGACGCCTTCAGCGCGGCGAGCCCGTCCTCCCAGGCGCGCTTGCCGCCGAGCAGCCGTACGACGGCGATGTCGGAGCCCTCGATGAGCGAGGGCAGCTCCTCCGTGACATCGACCCGGGTCGGGTTGCCGATCCGGTAGTCGGTGCCGGAAGCGGCCCGGGCCGCCAGCAGATCCGTGTCGGCGGTCGACAACAACAACACTGTGCTCATGCGGGCGCTCCCGGTGGAATGAAAGGCAGTCCTTGTGGCGCGCCCGACTCGATGAGCCGCCAGAGCGCGTCCGTGTCCGCGTGCTGTTCGATCAGATCGCCGAGCCGGTCGAGCTGCTCCTCGCGCAGCGCGGCGAACGAGGTGTCGGCGGCCGGTACGAAGCGACGGCCCGCGGCGGCGGCCACCTCGCGAAGGAAGGCGCGCCGGAAACCGTCCGACTCCAGGGAGCCGTGCCAGTGGGTGCCCCAGGTCTGCCCGACCCGGCACCCGTCGAGGAAGGGTTCGCCGCTGGCTATGGAAGCGACCCCGTGATGGATCTCGTACCCCTCGACCCGCTCGCCGAGGGCTTCCCCTGTCGGCCGGGTGAGGGTCTTCTCGCGGGCGAACCGCACCCGCACGGGCAGGATGCCGAGGCCCTCGACATGCCCGCGCCGGCTCTCGACGTCGTCCTCGATGTGCTCGCCGAGGACCTGGAAGCCGCCGCAGATGCCGAGGATGGGCTGTCGTTGAGCGGCCCTCTGCGCGAGAGCCTCCGCAAGGCCCCGCCCGCGCAGCCATTCCAGCGCTTTTACGGTCCCCCGAGTACCCGGGATCACGACCAGATCCGCGTCGGCCAACTCCTCCGGCCGGTCCACGAACCGCACGACGACGCCGGGTTCGGCGGCGAGGGCGTCGACGTCGGTGAAGTTGGACATGAGGGGGACGGCACAGACGGCGACGCGCAGGACGTCCTCGCCGACGGGAGCGGAGACCTGGGACTCCCGTACGGCTCCCCGCAGGGAGACGCGCAGGCCGTCCTCCTCGTCGATCCCGAGGCCGTGCTGGAAGGGCAGCACGCCGTAGGTGTGCCGCCCGGTGAGACCGTGGAGCATGTCGAGACCGGGTTCGAGGAGGCTGACGTCTCCCCGGAACTTGTTCACCAGGAACCCGGCGACCAGCTTCTGGTCCTCCTGCGACAGCAGGGCGACAGTTCCGAAGAAGGAGGCGAAGACGCCGCCGCGGTCGATGTCACCGACGACGAGGACGGGCAGAGCGGCATTGCGTGCGATGCCCATGTTCACGATGTCGGTGCGCCGCAGATTGATCTCGGCCGGGGAACCGGCCCCCTCGCAGATCACCGCGTCATACGTGCCCCGCAGCTCGGCGAGACAGTCGAGCACGGTCCCGAGGAGTTGCCGCTGCCGGCCCCCGTGATAGCCCCGCGCACTGAGCTCACCCACGGGCTTGCCCATGAGCACGACCTGACTGCTCTGCTCGCCACCGGGCTTGAGCAGCACCGGATTCATGAGCGCCGTCGGCTCGACACGGCAGGCCTGGGCCTGCATGGCCTGGGCCCGCCCGATCTCGGCGCCTTCCCGGGTCACGAACGAATTGAGGGACATGTTCTGCGCCTTGAAGGGCGCGACCTTGACCCCCTGCCGGACCAGCCACCGACAGATACCGGCGGTGACCACACTCTTACCGGCGTCCGACGTCGTACCGGCGACCAGCAGCCCCCCGTTCACGGCGTACGCCCCTTCACGATCCGGCGCGCGGCGACACTGACCCCGAGCGCGAGCCAACTCACCCGCCGGGACAGCCGTACGGCCCGCTCGATGTCCCCGACCTCCACAGCACGCCCCTCCCCGTTCAGCACCGGCCGATGCTCGATACGCCCGCCGTACGACAAGGTCCCGCCGAGCCGCACTCCCAGCGCCCCCGCGAACGACGCCTCCACCGGCCCGGCGTTGGGGCTCGGATGCTTCGCGGCGTCGGCACGCCAGGCCCGCACGGCCCCCCGGGGACTTCCCCCGGCCACGGCGGCGAGTACGGCGGTCAGCCGCGCCCCCGGCCACCCGGCGACGTCGTCGAGGCGAGCGGAGGCCCAGCCGTAGCGCCGGTAACGGGCCGACTTGTGACCGACCATGGCGTCAAGCGTGTTCACGGCCCGGAACCCGACAAGCCCGGGCACCCCGCCCAGGGCCCCCCACACCAGCGCCCCCACCACGGCGTCGGAGGTGTTCTCGGCGACGGACTCGACGACCGCCCGCGCGATTCCGTCGGCGTCCAGCGCCTGAGGATCCCGCCCGCACAGATGCGGCAGCCGCGCCCGAGCAGCCTCGACGTCCCCTCGGTGAAGCGCCTGCGCGATGACCCGAGCCTCCCGGCCGAGCGAAGTCCCGCCGACGACGGCCCAGGTGGCCAGCCCGGTCAGGGCGACGGAAGCGACAGGGGAGCGCCGTACGGAACGAGCCGCGACAGCACCCATGGCGACGGCGCCACCGGCGCACACGGCGGTGTGCAACGCGCCCCGTCCTCGGTTGTCACGCCACAACAGGCGTTCCACGGCACCCGCGGCCCGACCGAACACGGCGACCGGATGCCCGCGGCGCGGATCGCCGAGGAGCAGATCACCGAGGAGGCCGGCGGCGGCGCCGTACGCGAAGACGCGATCGGCCCGCATCGGCTCAGCCGATCGCGGAGTCAGACGCGGGTCTGGTACTGGATGTCGATCGGCAGGCGAGCATCGCGATATGTCCTCACTCAGGGTGTCCACGCCCTGGTTCGACGAGACCGGCGGTGAGAGTTCCTGGCTCCCGGGGCTATCTACCCCGGTGACAGTGGCGGGACCGCGCCGGACTCACACCGGCTTCCTCTCTTGCCGCCGTACATGGCTCCGGCAGTCCACCACGGCCCCGGAAGGGCCGTCAACTTGCCTTTGACCTGCGACGAGGGAGTGTGCTGAGTTCCACACCGCAAGCACGGCGGGCCGGTCCGCGAAGGCCGCTCGCGGTGAATTCCCCTCGGCCGGGCGGCATTCCGTGATCTCGCTCGTGCCACGCACCGTGAGCTCCCGCAATGGCGCGTATGCCCCGAACCGGGGTACGGCGGACGCGGGAGAGGACGCGGAGTGGCCTACGTGGGCGAGTTGCTTCTGGACGACGGGCAGATCGTGCTGCTGGAGCTGGCCGGTGACGGCCCTGCGGGAGTGCAGCGCGTCTCGCGCGGGGGTGTGATGGCCGGCGCGGCCGAGACCCTCCAGCAGGCACTCGGCCGGGTCCGCCCCGCGCTCGGCGCGGTCCTGGACGACGCCAGACGCCTGTCGAGACCGCCCGCGGAGGTGACCGTCGAGTTCGGCATCACGCCCAGCGCGGAGGGCGGGGACTCGCGGGGGCCATCGCGCGCTTCTGGAGCGAGGACGGCCAGGTCACGGGCAGCGGCTTTCTCGTCGCCGAGCGAACGCTGTGCACACGCGCCCACGTCGTGGCGAGCGCGCTCGGCACCTCCGACACCGAGGAGACGCCCCCGCCTCCCCGGTGACCGTCGACTTCCCGCTCCTGACCCCGCCCTCGGGCCGGCTGCGGGCCGCGGTCACCCACTGGCGTCCGGTCACGTCCGACGGTGGCGGCGACATGGCGCTGCTGACGCTGGAGGAGACGGCGGTACGGCGGTGTGGGACCACGCCTTCCGCGTCCTGGGCTTTCCCCGGCGCACCGACGAGCACGGCGTCCGGGCCGACGGCAAGCGCGTGGCGGTTGCGGTGGAGGCAGGCGTCTTCGTCTGGGATCCCGGCTCGGCCGACTTCCAGCGGCGGGACCCGGGGTATGTCGCTCGGGTCGCCCTGTACAGAAGGGCGGCCAGGCGCCCTCCACAACGGCACTGAATGGGGCACCTGGAGCATCCCCCTGGAGGTATCCACGCTCGCCGAAGGCCTCTGCCGCGCCATCGGCACCTACGACCCACCCGCGCCGCGCGAGAACCTGCCCCCTACGGCGTAGAAGAAGGCGCCCTGCCCGTGAGCCCCCGCTGGGGCCCCGGATCAGGGCGCGATGTCGTCGAGGCAGGTGCTACGCCACGATCAGATAGATCCCATACCCCACAGCCGCCGCACACGCCGCGAAGCACGCATACGCGCCGGTCACCGCCGCCGCGGCGGACCCGCCCTGTTCCGCCGCCCGCTCGCGGCGCGCGAGGCCGGTGATGCCGAGGGCGAACAGGGCCACGAGGGTCACGGTGACCAGGAGGCTGACGCCGAAGACGGAGCCGAGTGCCGTCCAGTCGATCTTCATAATGATGCTTTCTCGGGTAGCCGGACGGGGATCAGACGGTGGCCTGGGACGGCGTCGGCTCGCCGGCCGGGGCCGGGATCGTCGCCGCGAGGTCCGCGGTCACCGTGCCCGCCGGTGGCGGCGGAGTCACGGCCGCCATCGCCGTCGTCACCACGCCCGCAGGCTCCTCGGTCTCGTTCACGTTCGTGTGGTCGACGACCTCACGCCGCGACATCTTCCAGATGGCCGCGCTGGAGGCGACCAGGAAGACCGCCACAACCGCCGTACCCCAGGACCCGAAGCCCGTCACGTACTCCGCGACCGCGGCGACCAGCGCCGCCGCCGGCAGCGTCAGACCCCACGCCACGAACATCCGCGTCGCGGTGGACCAGCGGACCACGCCCCCCTTGCGGCCGAGTCCCGCGCCCATCACGGAGCCGGAGACCGAGTGCGTGGTCGAGAGGGAGAAGCCGAGGTGGGACGAGGCGAGGATGACCGTCGCCGCGCTGGTCTGGGCGGCGAAGCCCTGCTGCGGCTGAAGGTCGGTCAGCCCCTTGCCCATGGTGCGGATGATCCGCCAGCCACCCAGGTAGGTGCCGAGCGCGATGGCCAGGCCCGCCGTGAGGATGACCCACATCGGCGGGTCGGAGTCGGGGGCGAGGGTGCCGCCGGCGACGAGGGCGAGGGTGATGATGCCCATCGTCTTCTGCGCGTCGTTGGTGCCGTGGGCGAGCGAGACCAGACCGGCGGAGGCGATCTGCCCGGCGCGGTAGCCCTTCTCGGAGGCCTTGCTGCCCTCGGCCTTCTTGCCGAAGGAGTACATCAGCCTCGTAGCGAGCATCGCCGCGAGGCCCGCGACCAGCGGGGCGGCGATCGCCGGGATCAGCACCTTGGTGACGAGCACGTCGCCGTGGACCGCGCCGACACCCGCCGAGGCGATGGTCGCGCCGATCAGACCGCCCATGAGGGCGTGGGAGGAGCTGGAGGGCAGGCCCACCAGCCAGGTCAGCAGATTCCAGAGGATCGCGCCGACCAGGGCGGCGAAGATGACCTCGGGACGGATGCCGGTCTCATCGACGAGACCTTTGGAGATCGTGTTGGCGACCTCCACGGAGAGAAAGGCGCCGACAAGGTTCAGCACGGCGGACATGGCCACCGCGACCTTGGGCTTGAGCGCACCGGTCGAGATGGTCGTGGCCATCGCGTTGGCGGTGTCGTGAAAACCGTTCGTGAAATCGAACGCGAGTGCGGTTACCACCACAATCGCGAGGATCAGCGAGAAGTTTTCCATTTACCCAGGCAATCATTCGAGGTCATTGGCCGGATGAACGTAAGTAACCTGAGTGAACGGAAGATGAACTGAGGTGGGCTGCGTGGTGTCCGGAGGAGAGGTTCGACCTTCCGCCGGACCCGCGCCGCTCCGCACGGTCCAGGCGCCCCAAGGGTCAGGAGCCTCGGGCAAACCTCCTGAGCTGGGTCATGGACCCGTTGAAGTAATTCTGGTCACCCGGCAGGCTGCCGCCGTTGTCGTACTGCCAGAAGGTCCACGCCGGCCATCCGGCGGGCAGCGTGCCCGCGCTCGCGGAGTTGTAGCGGGCCACCCACAGCGCGTGATTCGAGGCGAAGGCCCGGCTGCTGCCCGTGCAGGTGTTCCACCAGTGCGCGGTCGTGTAGATCACCGGCCGGCGGCCGGTCAGCCGCTGCACCTCGTCGCTGAACGCCTTGATCCAGCGGACCATCTTCGACCGGCTCAGGCCGTAGCACTTGTGCTCTTTGTCGTACGGGTTGTACTCGATGTCCAGCGCGGGCGGCAGCGTCCAGCCGTCCGCCGTCCAGCCACCGCCGTTGCGCACGAAGTGCCCGGCCTGCGTCTTCCCCGACGACTTGTTCGGCAGCGCGAAGTGGTACGCCCCGCGGATCAGGCCCGCACCGCGGGAGCCGTTGTACTGCTGGTCGAAGTACGGGTTGCGGTAGGTGTGGGACTCGGTCGCCTTGACGTAGACGAACTTGGCGCCCTTGGACTTCGCGCTCTGCCAGTTGACGTTCTTCTGATGGGACGAGACGTCGTGTCCCCTGGGCCGGCTCGCCGCCGCGGCCGGAGATTCGGCCAGTGCGGTTCCCCCGATGGCCAGCGCCGCCACGGACGCCGCGAGCACGCGGGCGCGGTGACGGGACGGTTTGCGATCACGGGCCATGTTTCCCCCCGGAATGGCGACGTGCACGACAAATCAGCCAGAGAGTACTGGAGGTTCGGAGAATGGTCGTCGATCTCCGGCCAAGCACTGGGAGAGGGTGATGTATCCGGATATGCGTCCTTCTGGACGCTCGACTTCCGGCCTGAAGTGCCCGGGCCCGGCGGCCGTTCGGGGCCGCGGCTGGCAGGATCGCGGCATGGCTGAGCAGCGAGGGAAGCAGCGGGGCGCGGGAGAAGCGGGGGAGGGCGCACAGGAAGTGCGGGAGCCGTGGCCGGAGGGTGTGCGTCCCGAGGAGGCGCGCGCCTGGGAGGAACTCGTCGCCACGGCCCGCCGGACCGTGTCCGACGGTCTGGTCGTGGGGACGTCCGGCAATGTCTCGGTCCGCGTCGGGGACACGGTCCTGGTCACACCGTCGGGTGTGCCGTACGACCGGCTCACCCCCGGGGATGTGACGGGCGTCGACCTGTCCGGCCGTCAGGTCCTCGGCGCGCTGCGGCCGACCAGCGAACTGCCCATGCATCTCGCGGTCTACGGCGCCACCGACGCCCGCGCGATCGTCCACACCCACGCCGTGCACGCCACGGCCGTCTCGACCCTGGTCCAGGAGGTCCCCGCGGTCCACTACATCACCGCGGACCTCGGCGGACCTGCCCGGGTTGCCCCGTATGCGACATACGGCACCGAGGAGTTGGCCGAGAACATGCTCCGGGCCCTGGCCGACCGCACGGCCTGCCTCCTCCAGAACCACGGCACGATGGCCTACGGCAGGACCCTGACCCAGGCCCACGACCGCACGGCACAACTGGAGTGGATGTGCCGAGTCTGGCTGACGGCGTCCTCCGTCCCGGGCCTGACTCCGAGCCTGCTGACCCCCGGACAACTGAAAGAGGTGGGGGAGAGGCTACGGGGGTACGGCCAGCCCGGCTGACGCCATCTGCCACGGTTACGTCACCCTCGTCCGTCCTCCCACTGGCCGCTGACGGGGTCCGCCAGGACACTGGACGGGTGCGCACTGTCAAAGCGACGGCCGCTGCCGTCACCATGGCCCTGGCCGCCGGCGCGGCAAGCGTGGCCGCCGGGCGGATCGCCAGCGACGCCGCGCTCAAGGCGCCCCCCGGCAGGCCCCTGCCCACCGAACCCCGGCTCACGGTGCACGGCACGGCGGCGGGCCAGATCACGCTCACCCGCGACCTGGCCTCTCTGCGCCCCGGCATCTACGGCCTCGGCGGCGACGGCTCGCACGCGGTCGTGGGCCCCGTCCTCGCCACCGCGACCCACACCGCCGACACGGTCGTGCGCCGCCTGGAGCGCGTCACCCACGGCTCCCTCGCCCCCGGCGACCGCGTCTGGCTCACCCCGAACCTGCACGTCGGCGACCCGGCCTCCGCGCTCGGCCTCGACCACGCGGACATCGACATCCCCGGCGAACTCGGCTCGCTGCCCGCATGGTTCGTGCCCGGAACCCGCACCACCTGGATCATCACGGTGCACGGCCTCGGCACCACCCGCGAACTCTCCATGAACGTCATGGAGTTCCTCGCCGCCCGCCACTTCCCGGTCCTCGCCCTCGGCTACCGCGGCGACCTCGGCGCGCCCCGCTCCCCGGACGGTCTGAACCACCTCGGCGAGACCGAGTGGCGCGACCTGGACGCGGCGATCCGCTACGCCGTGCGCTACGGCGCCGGAAATGTCGTCCTGCACGGCTGGTCCACCGGCGCGACGATGGCCCTGCGCGCCGCCGCCCGCTCCGGTCTCCGCGACCGTGTCTCGGGACTCGTGCTGGACTCCCCGGTCCTCAGCTGGGAGGCCACCCTGCGCGCCCTCGCCTCCGCCCGCCGCACTCCGGGCGCCCTGCTCCCGCTGGCGGTCCGCGCCGCGCAGGGCCGCACGGGCCTGTACGGCGACCGTGCCGGCCCCGAGGGCACCCAGGACCAGCTCACCGTGCCGACCCTGATCTTCCACGGCCCCGATGACGCGGTCGCCCCCTGGATCCACTCCCGCCGCCTGGCCGACGCCCGCCCCAACCTGGTGGCCCTCAAGACGGTCGAACGCGCCCCCCACGGAGCCATGTGGAACGCGGACCCCACGTCCTACGAGGAATCCCTGCGCCGCTTCCTGACCCCTCTCATGTGAGCGCCCCGGGCGACGGCACCCGCCGGACCGGCTCCACCGGTTCCGTTTAACCCGGTACAACTGGCCTGTTATCGGCCCTGCGCCGCCCGCCGGGCCCCGTGCGTTGGCCATCCCCGTCGCCCCTCGTGACATTCCGTTTGGGTTTTCGGACCGTCAACCGGAAGACTGCACCCGTGACGTCCCGTATCCCGCGCGACTCCAGGCTTCGACTCGTCCGCCCGCGACCCCTGGCCGCCGCCCCCAGAGCTGTGAACCAGCGGCGCCCGAGCCGCCCCGCACCGCGCCCCCCCGAGGGCACCCCGGCCCCCGCGGAGCTGGCCGGAATGGCGCGCTCCGGCCTGGCTGCGGCGGCCCGTGTCGCCCGCTGGGCCGACGCCGCCCTGCGCCCGGGCCGCGACGGCGCCCACCCCGACGGCAAGGGCACCCTCTCCGACGAGACCGCCGAACGGGCCGCCACCGACCTGGACCTGACCACCGCTCAGATCCGCGCCGACTGGGACACCGCCCGCCTCGCCGGGCTGATCGAGGTGCACGGCGACAGCGCGCGCCCCGGTTGGCGCCTGCGCGCCTGGAACCGTGACGACAGCGCCGTACTGCGCGGCTGGGTCGCCCTCTTCGACGCCTGGTCGCTCGCCTACCCGGAGCCCGAGGACCACGAGCCCGCCGCCGTCGCCGAGGTCGTCTCGGCCATGCCGCAGGTGCTCTCCTTCCTCCAGCTGTCCGCGGGCCCCGTGCCGGTGGCACAACTCCTCGACCTGCTGGAGCAGCGCGTCACCGAACTGCGCACCGAGCGCTGCGAGATTCCTTACGGCCCGCAGCCCGAACCCCTTCACTCGCGGGCCGAGGACACCCCCCTCGCTCCCCTCCTCGACTGGGCCCTGCACGCCCTCGCCTCCGTGGGCGCCCTCACCTACGGCGACGGCCAGGCAACCCTGACCCCGCTCGGCAGCTGGGCGGTCTGGGTCAAGCTGGAGCAGATCTGCGTGGCCGCCCAGAGCCCCGCCGGGAACATCGAGCAGGCGGCCGAGGACATGCTCCGCGGCTGCGCCCAGCTCCGCCCCAACGCCGCCCGCGCCGAGTACCGCGCCTGGCTGGCGGCCCGCCCCGTCGGCAGCGCCGTCACCGAACTGATCGACGCCGCCCGCGGTGAGGACGCCCTGCTGCGCGGCCTCGCCTTCGAGGCGCTGCGCGTCGTGGGCGCCCCCGCCGAGCCCGACGTACGGTCCGTGGCCGAGGAGCCGGCGCTCAGGCCGTATGCCCTGCTGTGGCTGGCCGAGCACGACGGCGTCGACCCGGAGGACGCCCATGAGGTCCTCACCCGGGAGGAGGCGACCTGGCTCTGGGTCGACACCGCCGCCGCGGTCGCCGACCACGGCGAGGCGCCCATGCTCGTCCGCCATCTGGAGTCCGCGCTGCAACCGACCGTCCCCGCCCTGCTGGACGAGGTCCGCGCCGTCGGTCACCCGCGCACGGTGCAGGTCCTGGTCGCCCTCGCGGCCGCCCACCCCGACCCGGCCCTGGCCAAGGCGGTCCGCCGCGCCGCCTTCCAGGTGCACACGGGCGGGAACTAGGACAGGGCGCCTAGAAGTGTCCTGAAGATCTCGCTTGGGCCGCCCCGATCGCCCAGGTTCGCCCGCAAAAGTCGATCGGGGCAATCCGGTGCAAGTCGGGCGCGTTTTCAAGATTCTCAGTGGTCTCCTAGCCCCCTATCTCCGGCGCGTACGTGCCGAAGCTCCAGATGTTGCCCTCGGCGTCCCGGGCCATGTAGTCCCGTGAGCCGTAGTCCTGGTCCGTCGGGGGCATCAGGATCTCCACGCCGTGCTCCACGGCGCGCCGGTGGTGGGCGTCGACGTCGTCCACGACGATGTACACCCCGGCCGGTCCCGCGTCCTTCATCAGCGTGTCGAAGAGGCCGCCGCGGCCCTTGGAGCCGACCATCACCGCGCCGTTGCCCTGGGTCAGCTCGGCGTGCAGCACCGCGCCGTCCTCACCCTCGTACACCGTCAGCTCGGTGAAGCCGAGGGCCTCCGTGAGCAGCTTGATCGCCGCCTTCGCGTCCGCGTACAGCAGCGTGGGGAAGATGCTCGGACGCCCGCCGTTCGTGCCTGCCATACCGATCACTCCTTGCCTGCCCGGTGCCGGAAAATCCCACCTGCCGCCAGTCTCGCAGCGCCCACTGACAACGCTCTGCCCACCGCCTCGGCGGAAGGTGTCGCGGCGCGCCATGTCCCCGCCCCCCGAACCTTCCGGAACCACTCCTGCCGCGCCGACCCGTGCGTCCAGGTCTCCGGCATCACCCGGCCCTGGAACCGCTCCTGGATCCGCTCCTGGATCCGCTCCTGGATCCGGCCGACGCGGACGGCCGCGGCGGCATCCGGGCCGCCGCCGGATGAGCGTCCGAACGGGCGACAGGCCCCGGCGCCACCCGCGGTACGCCGGTCCGCCCGTCCCGCCGGTGGCTACGCTCTGCGCCTGATCCGTGGGAGACCGCTGCCGAGGGGGCGTCATGGCCGTGCTGCACGCGACGCCGGCCGCCCAGGGCACCCCCGAGCCCGCGAAGCGCGTCCTTCCCGCAGCCCTCGCCGTGATCCTCGCCGCTCTCCTCCTCGCGGCGGCCCACCAACTGCGCCCCAACCCCTACGGCGACCGCCTCACCGTCCACGCGCGCGTGGCGCACGCGACCGAGGCACGCACCCAGGGGAAGGCCGTCGAGGCCCACGACCCCGTCACCGGCACCCTCCTGTGGCGCCACACCCGTGACGGCCGCCACCCGCTCGCCGCACTCCCCACGCGCGCGGACACCATCGCCCTGTGGGACGACGGCATGATCACCGCGACCGACGGCCGCACCGTCCGCTGGCACCGCGCCCTCCCCGCCGCCACCGACTGGCTCTCCGCCCACGGCGCGACCGGCGTCCTGCGCCCCCTCGGCCGCGGCATGCTCGCCGTCGTCACCCCGTACCGCGTCACCGCGTACCGCCTCTCCGACGGCGACCTGCGCTGGGTGCTGCCCGCCCGCAAGGGCTGCGCCTTCGCACCCGCGCGTGCCGTACGCCACACCGGAGTTCTGCTCCTCGCCCAGCCCTGCGCGGGGGCGGCCTGGACGTCCCAGCTCATCGCGGTGGACGACCTGGGCCGGATCACTCCGCACCGCAGGCCCCTCGGCAATGAGGTCCCCGGCGGCAGAAAAACGCTTGCACGGCCCCGTTAGACTGGCCTCATGGCCATTCTCCTCGCGCATTAGACGGCGGGAACGTCCTCAGCCGCCCATCCCGCCAACGACCCCGCCCTGGAGTCTGTCCGTGATCTCCGCCTCCGGCATCGAGCTGCGCGCCGGTGCCCGCGTCCTCATCGAGTCCGCCACCTTCCGCGTCGCCAAGGGCGACCGCATCGGTCTGGTCGGCCGCAACGGCGCCGGCAAGACCACCCTCACCAAGTGCCTGGCCGGCGAAGGCATCCCGGCCGGCGGCACCATCACCCGCTCCGGCGAGGTCGGCTACCTCCCGCAGGACCCCCGCACGGGGGACCTCGACGTCCTCGCCCGCGACCGCATCCTCTCCGCGCGCGGCCTCGACGTACTGATCCGCAAGATGCGCGACAACGAACAGCGCATCGCCAACGGCCAGGGCGCCACCCGCGAGAAGGCGCTCAAGCAGTACGAGCGCCAGGAGACGGAGTTCCTCACCAAGGGCGGGTACTCCGCCGAGGCCGAGGCCGCCACCATCGCCGCCGCGCTCAACCTGCCCGACCGGGTGCTCGGCCAGCCGCTGCACACCCTCTCGGGTGGTCAGCGCCGCCGTATCGAGCTCGCCCGCATCCTGTTCTCGGACGCGGACACCCTGCTGCTCGACGAGCCGACGAACCACCTCGACGCCGACTCGATCATCTGGCTGCGCGACTACCTCAAGACCTACCGCGGCGGCTTCATCGTGATCTCCCACGATGTCGACCTGGTCGAGACGGTCGTCAACAAGGTGTTCTACCTGGACGCCAACCGCGCCCAGATCGACGTCTACAACATGGGCTGGAAGCTCTACCAGCAGCAGCGCGAGGCCGACGAGAAGCGCCGCAAGCGCGAGCGGCAGAACGCCGAGAAGAAGGCGGCCGCGCTGCACTCTCAGGCCGACAAGATGCGCGCCAAGGCCACCAAGACCGTCGCCGCGCAGAACATGGCGCGGCGGGCCGACAAGCTCCTCGCCGGCCTCGAAGCGGTGCGCATGCAGGACAAGGTCGCCAAGCTCCGCTTCCCGGAGCCTGCGCCCTGCGGCAAGACCCCGCTGACCGCCGAGGGCCTGTCGAAGTCCTACGGCTCGCTGGAGATCTTCACCGATGTGGACCTGGCCATCGACAAGGGCTCCCGGGTCGTCATCCTCGGCCTCAACGGCGCCGGGAAGACGACCCTGTTGAGGCTGCTGGCGGGCGTCGAGCAGCCGGACACGGGTGCCGTCGTCCCCGGCCACGGCCTCAAGATCGGCTACTACGCCCAGGAGCACGAGACGCTCGACCCGGAGCGCTCGGTCCTGGAGAACATGCGCTCGTCCGCCCCCGACCTGGACCTCGTCGAGGTCCGCAAGGTGCTGGGCTCGTTCCTGTTCTCCGGCGACGACGTCGACAAGCCGGCCGGGGTCCTCTCCGGCGGCGAGAAGACCCGTCTCGCGCTCGCCACCCTGGTGGTCAGCTCGGCGAACGTGCTGCTCCTGGACGAGCCCACCAACAACCTCGACCCGGCCAGCCGCGAGGAGATCCTCGGCGCGCTGCGCACCTACAAGGGCGCGGTCGTGCTGGTCACCCACGACGAGGGCGCGGTCGAGGCGCTGCAGCCGGAGCGCATCATCCTGCTGCCGGACGGCGTCGAGGACCTGTGGGGCGCGGACTACGCGGATCTCGTCGCCCTGGCTTGATCGAATGACTGATCCACTGCGTATGGATCATTCGGCCGATCCGTGATCCATCATCTGTGTGAGATCTCCTCGTACCGGGGTGTGTCCTACATCCATTTCACGGCCGAGCCTTTGTCGACAAGGGCTCGGCCGTCGTGCGTCCCTGACCTGGCACTTCACGGAACAACCCGTTCGGCGGTACGGACACGGCATCGCGGAATCACACGTTCCCCTTGTGTGGACCTACTCCTGTCGTCACATCCATGTCTCACGGACCTTGCCGAATGGGTGGCCATGAAGCCCGGGAGGGGTGATCATGAGGAGACCAGAGCGCACTTCCCATGAGGAGGCACGGGTGGCCGAGACTCTGAAGAAGGGCAGCCGGGTAACCGGCGCCGCGCGCGACAAGCTCGCGGCAGACCTGAAGAAGAAGTACGACTCCGGTGCGAGCATCCGGGCGCTGGCCGAGGAGACCGGCCGCTCGTATGGCTTCGTGCACCGGATGCTCAGTGAGTCGGGCGTCACGCTACGTGGGCGTGGCGGGGCAACACGCGGCAAGAAAGCCGCGGGCTGACCCCGGGCGGCCCATCGGCTTCGATGGTGGCCACCCGGTCGGTCAGCTGATCGGCCGGGTGGTTACTGTGCAGTCACTTACGCGACCGCACCCCATCGGAGGCGCCCCATGGCTTCGCTCGACCCGGTTCTCGACAAGGACGGCGTACGACTGACCGTCGACGACGCAGTCGCCACGGTGACGCTGACCAACCCGGACAAGCGCAACGCGCAGAGCCCCGCTCTGTGGCGCGCGCTGGCCGAGGCCGGTCGGCTGCTGCCCGGATCCGTCCGGGTGGTCGTGCTGCGGGCCGAGGGCAAGTCCTTCTCGGCCGGACTCGACCGGCAGGCGTTCACGCCGGAGGGTTTCGACGGCGAGCCGTCGTTCATCGATCTGGCGCGCGGCAGCGACGCCGAGCTCGACGCGACCATCGCCGAGTACCAGGAGGCGTTCACCTGGTGGCGGCGCAGCGACCTCGTGTCCATCGCCGCTGTCCAGGGCCATGCCATCGGGGCGGGCTTCCAGCTCGCGCTCGCCTGTGACCTGCGCGTCGTCGCGGACGACGTGCGGTTCGCCATGCGGGAGACCAGCCTCGGCCTGGTTCCGGACCTGACGGGCACCCATCCCCTGGTGGGCCTCGTCGGCTACGCGCGGGCGCTGGAGATCTGCGCCACCGGGCGCTTCGTCACGGCCGAGGAATCCGTCAGCACCGGCCTGGCGAACATCGCCGTGCCCGCGGACCAGCTCGACGACGCGGTACGCGACCTCGCCGCCGCCCTGCTGGCCGCACCCCGGGACGCGGTCATCGAGACCAAGGCGCTGCTGCGCGGGGCGACCGGCCGCACCTACGACGACCAGCGCGTCGCCGAACGCGCCGCCCAGGCGCGCCGGCTGCGCGACCTGGCGGGCGTGGGCGAGTGACCGTTCCCCCGGCGGCGGTGCTCACGACCGCCGTCGGGGAGTCTGCGGCGCCCCACCACGAACCGTCAGCCCACGACGGCCGTGACCAGAACTGCCACCGTCGGGTGATCCGGCAGCGCCTTGGCGACCTTCGCGCGGACCGCGCGGGCCACGACCACGGCCCGGTGGTCCGCGTGCACCGCGATCTCGACCCGCACATGACGGGCCGGAAGGGCGGCTTCGGCGGGCCGTTCCTCGAAGTGCACCGGCCGGCCGAGCCCGCCCAGGGTCCCGGTCAGACCGGCCACGCCCGGCACCGCGAGCGCGGCCGCGGCGACGCGGGACTCGTCACCGTCCGAGGGCTCCCTGGCCGACGGCGACTCCTGCGGCCGTGCCGGCGCGGGCTCCGCCGTCTCGTCCAGCAGGGCCGTCACCCGTAGATCCACCTCCGTGACCGCCAAGCCCAGCCGCTGGTCCGCCGCCTCCGCCAGCGTCGTGCGCAGCCGGTCCGCCACCGTGGGCAGCGGCTCCGCCGCCGTCGCCTCGAAGTCCGCCGTCACCCGCAGCACCCCGGGCGGCAGCGCGCTCGGCGGCGCCGGTACGACGGGCTCGGGCGCCCGCGCCGGATCGGCGAGCCCGATCCGCAGCGCGCCGAGGCGCACCCCCGTCACATCGTGCGCCGCTCGCCGCAGCGCGCTGCCGGCCGCCTCCTCGGTGATCCACGCGCCATCGCGCGGCCCGCCCAGCGGCAACAGCCTGCCGAGTCCCAACTGCTGGCGCACTGTCCGCGCCCATCCGTCCGCCGTCATTACTCCAGCCTGCCGCATCCCCGGGGCGCGATGGCGCAAACGCACTTACGGTGGTCAAAGGACGACGAACCGAAAGGGATGTAGGGCGATGAGTGACACGACGCAGAAGCCCGACGTCGAGCAGGAGCCGACCGTGCAGACCCGTAAGGCCGTCAGGCGCGGTGGCGGTGACCCGGCGACCCGGGGACGGACCACCATCGCCGACGGCGTGGTGGAGAAGATCGCCGGCCTCGCCGCGCGGGACGTCGTCGGCGTGCACGCGATGGGCAGCGGGATCAGCCGGACCTTCGGCGCGGTGCGGGACCGGGTGCCGGGCGGCGCCTCGAAGTCCGTGACGCGCGGGGTGAAGGCCGAGGTGGGCGAGGTGCAGACCGCGCTCGACCTGGAGATCGTCGTCGACTATGGCGTGTCCATCGCCGACGTGGCCCGGGCGGTGCGGGAGAACGTGGTCTCCGCGGTGGAGCGGATGACCGGTCTGGAAGTGGTCGAGGTCAACATCGCGGTGAGCGATGTGAAACTGCCCGAGGAGGAGGAAGAGGAGTTGGAACCCCGGATCCAGTGACCCGTCCACCGCACCGCTGAGGGGAGCGCACCATGAGCATGGCCGTGGTCGGCATGATCGCCGGCATGGCGCTGGGCTTCGCCGGGTACTTCGGCGGATTCGGTGCCTTTCTGCTGGTGGCCGCCCTGGGCGCCATCGGTTTTGTCGTCGGCCGGTTCCTTGAGGGGGACCTGGACCTCGGCGACTTCTTCCGTATCCGTGACGACCGGCGCGACCGGCGGTGACGTAGGTGACCGTTCAGTCCGGTGAGGTCGGCAGACCGCGGGCCGTCGTGCCGCCCGGCGAACGTGGCGCCACCCGGATCGCCGACCGGGTCGTGGTGAAGATCGCCTCCCAGGCGGCCCGCGAGGCGCTGGGACCCCTGCCCGGCGACGCGTCGCCCCCGCACGCGGGCGTCACCGTCCACCACGACACGGCCCGTGTCCGCATCCATCTCGAACTCGACTACCCCACCGACATCGGCGCCCGCTGCGCCGCCGTGCGTCGCCATGTCGCCGAGCGGGTAGGCGCGTTGGTGGGCATGGAGGTGCCGGAGGTCGCCGTCCGGGTGGAGCGGCTGCACCCGGCGCACGGCGCGGCACAGGGGAGGACGCGATGAGCGAGCCCCACGGCTCCGAGGGCACCACACAACCACTGCCGGTCATCGAGAAGGCCGCCGGCACCGACCCGCTCGACCAGTCCGCGTCGGCGGCCGCCTACGACCCGCCGCCCGTCCTGGAGGGGGAGGACGGCGCGAACGGCCGCTTCTGGTCGGCCCGCCGCGTCCCCGCCGGGATCGTCGCCCTGCTGCTCCTGGCCCTCGTCGGCCTGTTCCTCTACGACATCGCGGCCGTGCGTGCCGACCGGCCCGCCATGGCCTGGCGCCGCGAACTGGCCCGGCAACTCGCCGAACGGCCCCTCGACGACGCCTGGGTACTGGTCGGCGCGGGCGTCGCCGCGGCCCTCGGCCTGTGGCTGGTCGTGCTGGCCGTCACCCCCGGCCTGCGCTCCCTGCTGCCGATGCGCCGCACCCACGCCGACGTACGCGCCGGACTCGACCGGGAGGCCGCCGCCCTGGTGCTGCGCGACCGGGCGATGGAGATCTCCGGTGTGCAGTCGGCCCGGGTCCGCATGGGCCGCAAGCGGGCCGACATCCGCGCGGTCTCCCACTTCCGCGACCTGGACGACGTACGCGCCGACCTGGACGCCACACTCGCCGACGCGATCCACGGCCTGGGCCTCTCCCGGCCGCCCGCGCTGTCGGTGCATGTACGGCGGCCCGGACGGAAGGGGTGAGCGCCGTGCTCAGGATCGTCAACCGTGTACTGCTCGGCCTCGTCGGCCTGCTCTTCGTCGCCCTCGGCGGCTCGGTGCTCGCCGTGGGCCTCGGTCTTAACCCCCCTTCCTGGTGGATCCACGACGGCAAGGACGACGTCCTGCTCAGCGACGCCGAACGCACCCGCTGGCACGACGACGGCTGGTGGTGGCCGACGGTCATCGCCGTGCTGGCGGTGCTGCTCCTGCTCGCCCTGTGGTGGCTGACAGCGGTCCTACGGCGCCGTCGGCTCAGCGAGGTCCTGGTCGACACCGGGGACGGCGAGGGCGCGCTGCTGCGGGGCCGCGCCCTGGAGTCCGTACTGACCAGCGAGGCTGCGTCGATGGACGGCGTCCACCGCGCGCACACCCACCTCACAGGCCGGCGCAACGCCCCCGAGACCCGCGTACGCCTGCTGCTGGAACCGCATGTCGACCCGGGCGCGGCGCTGACGGAGCTCACCGCCCAGGCCCTGACTCACGCGCGGGAGTCGGCGGGGCTGGCGTCGCTGCCGGCGGAGGTCAGGCTGAGGGCGGCCAAGCACCGTGCGGAGAGGGTCAGTTGAGCTAGAACCCGTGCCGGAGGCCGCCGTCCACGGGCACCATGATCCCGGTCAGATAGGAGGCGGCCGGAGACAGCAGGAACGCCCCGGTGCGGCCGAACTCCGCCGGTGCCCCGTACCGCCGCAGCGGGATCCGTGCCTCACTGGCCGCCCGGGTCGCCTCCGGGTCCGCGGACATGCCGTCCAGTTCGCGCACCCGGTCCGTGTCGATGCGGCCCGGCAGCAGGCCCACGACGCGGATCCCCCGCGGCCCCAGTTCGTCCGCGAGGGACTTGGCGAAGCCGGCGAGGCCGGGCCGCAGCCCGTTCGAGATCGTCAGGCCCGGAATCGGCTCGTGCACGGAGCCCGACAGGACGAATCCGATGACACCGCCCGCCTCCAGCTCGGCCGCCGCCGCCCGGGCGAGGCGCACCGCCCCGAGGAACACCGACTCGAACGCCGCCTGCCACTGCTCGTCCGTGTTGTCGGCGACGAAGCCCGGCGCCGGGCCGCCGACGCTCACGAGCACACCGTCGAAGCCGCCGAAGTGCTCGCGCGCGGCGGCGATCAGCCGTTCCGGCGTCGCGGGGTCGGCGTTGCCCGCGGCGACCCCGACCGCGTTCGGGCCCAGCGCGGACGCGGCCTCGGCGACCGTCTTCTCGTCCCGCCCCGAAATGATCACCTTCGCGCCCTCGGCGACCAGCTCACGCGCGGTGGCGTTGCCCAGGCCACGCGTCGCTCCGGTGACGACGAACACCCGGTCCTTCAGTCCAAGATCCATGGCCCCTATCCTGCATCGTCCGCCCCGAACAGGGCGAGGGCGGTGTTCACCAGGCCGATATGGCTGAACGCCTGCGGGAAGTTGCCCAGCTGGTGGCCGGCGACAGGGTCGAACTCCTCGGCCAGCAGCCCGACGTCGTTGGCGAGGGCCACGAGCCGTTCGAACAGCTCCCGGGCCTCCTTCGTACGGCCCGTCATGTGCAGCGCGTCCGCGAGCCAGAACGAGCACACCAGGAAGGTGCCCTCGCCGCCCGGCAGTCCGTCGACGACCGTCTTCTCGGCGCTGTAGCGGCGCAGGAAGCCGACGTGGTCCAGCTCGTCGCGGACCGCGTCGACGGTGCCGACCACCCGTGGGTCGTCCGGCGGCAGAAAGCCCACGCGCGGGATCAGCAGCAGGGAGGCGTCCAGCTCGCGCGAGCCGTAGTACTGGGTGAAGGTGTTGCGCTCGGGGTCGTAGCCCCGCTCGCACACCTCCTGGTGCACCTTCTCGCGCAGGGCGCGCCAGGCGTCCACATCGCCGTCCAGATCCGGGTTGCGCTCCACCGCGCGCACCGCGCGGTCCGCGGCCACCCACACCATCACCTTGGAGTGGACGAACTGCCTGCGACCCCCGCGCACCTCCCACAGCCCCTCGTCGGGCTGCCGCCACGCCGTGCACAGGAAGTCCATCAGCGCGACCTGCAGCGCCCACATGTGCGGCTCGGACGGCAGGCCCGAACTGCGGGCCAGCGACAGCGAGTCCATGACCTCGCCGTACACGTCGAGCTGGAGCTGTTTCACGGCGTCGTTGCCGATCCGTACGGGTCGGGTGGCGGCGAAGCCGGGCAGCCAGGGCAGCTCCACCTCGGGCAGCCGGCGCTCGCCCGCCAGGCCGTACATGATCTGCAGGTCCGCCGGGTCGCCCGCGACCGCGCGCAGCAGCCAGTTCCGCCAGGCCTCGGCCTCCTCCTGGAAGCCGGCGGCCAGGAGCGCGCCGAGGGTGAGGGTGGAGTCGCGCAGCCAGCAGTAGCGGTAGTCCCAGTTGCGTACGCCGCCGAGCTCCTCGGGGAGCGAGGTGGTGGGGGCGGCGACGATGCCGCCGGTGGGGGAGTAGGTGAGCGCCTTGAGGGTGATCAGGGAGCGGACCACGGCGTCCCGGTGCGGTCCGTCGTAGCGGCAGCGCGCCGCCCAGGCCTGCCAGTCGGTGACGCTGGCGTTCAGCGAGTCGTAGGGGTCGACCAGCGGCGGGCGTGGCTCGTGCGAGGGGTGCCAGGTGAGGACGAACGCCACCGACTCGCCCTCGGAGACGGTGAACTCCGAGTGGGTGCAGTGGTTCTCGCCCCAGGTGTGTACGTCCGGTTCGCTGCGCAGCCACACCGAGTCCGGGCCCGCCACGGCGACCCGGTGGCCGTCGGAGCGGCGCACCCACGGGGTGATCGAGCCGTAGTCGAAGCGCAGCCGGAGGATGCTGCGGACGGTGACCTTGCCGCGCAGGCCCTCGACGATGCGGACGATGTCGGGGGCGCGGTCCCGTTGTGGCATCAGGTCGGTGACGCGGACGGCCCCTTCGTCGGTCTCCCATTCGGTGTCCAGGACGAGGGTGTCCGGCCGGTAGGCGCGCCGGGCGCACCGGTCGGCGCCCGCGGGGGCGATGCGCCAGTGGCCGTTCTCCTCGTCACCGAGCAGCCGGGCGAAGCAGGCGGTCGAGTCGAAGCGGGGCAGGCACAGCCAGTCGACGGATCCGTCCGTGCCGATCAGGGCGGCGGTCTGCTCGTCGCCGATGAGCGCGTAGTCCTCGATGGTGGGGTGCACGGGGTGCGGGTTCCCGGGAGGAGGGGGAGGCAATCCGGGGCGGGGCCGCGGGAGTGATGCGCGGGGGGAGTGCGCGGGTCACACCGCGGGGGAGTGTGCGAAATCACACCGCGGGGGTTCGCCTCTGCCGCGGGCTCCTCGGCTGTCGCGTCACACGGCCGTCGGTTGGGCCTGTGCGTCGGGCTCTCGGCTGTCGCGTCACACGGCCGTCGGTTGGGCCTGTGCGTCGGGCTCTCGGCCGTCGCGTCACACGGCCGTCGGTTGGGCCTGTGCGTCGGGCTTCTCGGCCGTCGTGTCATACCGCCGCGGGCTGGGCCTCCGTGGCGGACTCCTCGGCCGCGCGCTCGCGTCGGTCGCGCAGTTCGCGGCGTACCAGCACCACCCAGCCGATCGGGACGCCCGCGGCGAACAGCCACCACTGGATGGCGTACGCGTAGTTCAGCGCGGCGTTCTCGTCGCCGGGCTCGCCGAGTTGCTGCGGGGTGTCGCCCTTCGGTGCCGGGCCGGTCTGTGCCAGGTAGCCGCCGAGCACCTGTGCGTCGAGGCGCCGCGCCTCGTGCTCGCTGTTGATCAGCATGATCTGGCGGTCGGGCAGACCCTGGAGGTTCTTGATGCCGCTCGCCTCGGTCGTCTCGTCGGGCATCAGCCGGCCGGTGACGGTGAGCTCACCCCTCGGCGGGGCGGGAACCTTCGGGAACGCGCTCTGGCTCGCACCCTGGTCGGCGGGGATCCAGCCCCGGTTGACCAGCAGCACCTTGCCGTCGTTCAGCACGAACGGGGTGAGGACGTGATAGCCGACCTCGTCGTCGGCGTTGGTGCGGCGGCGGACGACGACCTCGTCGTCGGTGTCGAAGTGCCCCTTGGCGGTGACGGTGCGGTACCGCTCGTTCGTGGCGACGGCTTGCCCCGGGGCGGTCAGCTTCTCCACGGGGACCGGCTTCGCGGACAGGGCGTCGGAGACCAGCTGGTTGCGCGCGGCGCGCTCGTCGTAGCGGTGCATCTGCCAGATGCCCAGCCTGATCATCGCAGGGATGAGGAGGAGGGCGACCAGCGTGAGGATCACCCACTGCCGGGACAACAGGAAGCGGTACACCCCACGACCGTACAACTCGGTCGTGGGGCGTGTTCAGGCGGGTACGGTTCGGAGCGGGCTCACACCTTGTCGACGATCCCCACCTTCCCCTCCGCGCGGGCGCAGTGGGCACCGCAGTACCAGTGGCCCTCGACCTCGACGCCCTGCCCGATGATCTGGACGCGGCAGTGCTCGCAGATGGGGGCCATGCGGTGGATCGCACAGGCGAAGCAGTCGAAGACATGCACAGCGCCCTGCGCACGAATCTCGAAGGTCATCCCGTAGTCATTGCCACAAACTTCGCATCTCGCCATGCGCCACAGGGTGGGCCGTCGGCGCGGCGCGAGCGAGCGGGCGCCGGGCGAGTCGCACCGCAATCACCCATCCGTACGGTCACTGCTCGGGCGCCGGTTCCACATCGCCCAGGAGTTGCCCGAAGGCCGCCTCGTCGACGACCGGGGTGCCGTACTGCCGCGCCTTGACCACTTTGGAGGTGCCCGAGTCCGGGTCGTTGGTGACGAGCAGGCTGGTCAGCCGGGAGATGCTGGTGGCCACATGCAGACCGGCCTCGATCGCCCGGTCCTCCAGGAGGTCGCGCTCGACGGAGGTGTCACCGGAGAAGGCGATCCGCATGCCCTGCTTGAGCCCTTTGCCCTTTTCGTACCGCCCTGGGTTGGGATAGGGGCAGGCGGGCCTTTTGCGGGTGGGTCGCCAACTGGTGGGCCGGTAAGCGCCGTAGCTTCCCTGCTGCCGGGGCACGGACCGGTCGGTCCACTCCGTCAGCGGCCGGCACTCGTGCAGCGGAAGCCGTACGCCGCCCTCGGCCGCGGCCTTCAGGCTCGGCCGGAACGCCTCCGCCAGCACGCGCGCGTCGTCCAGCGCGTGGTGCGCGCGCTGCTGGACGACACCGAAGTGCGCGGCCAGTGACTCCAGCTTGTGATTGGGCAGCGGCAGGCCCAGCTCCTTGGAGAGCGCGATGGTGCACAGCCGCTGTCGCACCGGCGCCTCGCGCTCGGCGCGCGCGTACTCACGGGCGATCATCTGCCAGTCGAAGACGGCGTTGTGCGCGACGAGCACCCGGTCCGCCAGCCGCGCCGAGAACTCCTCGGCGATGTCCGGGAAGAGGGGCGCGCTGTCGAGCACGTCGCTCGTCAGACCGTGGATCCACACCGGGCCCGGGTCGCGCTCCGGGTTGACCAGCGTGTACCAGTGGTCCTCGACCTCGCCGCGCGCGTCCAGCCGGTAGACGGCCGCCGAGATTATCCGGTCGTCCCGGGCCAGCCCGGTGGTCTCCACGTCAACGACCGCGTATCCCTTCGGATACGCGGCCGGCCACGCTGTGGGGGCGGACGCTGCCGGCGTACGGTCTTCGAGCATGGTCACTGAGGATACGGGCCGGGACTGACAGTCCCGTCCCACGGCCCCGGGTCGCCACCCCGTCAGGTGTCCTGTCGCGCCCGTCCGTTCGAGTGCCGGCCCGGGAGCGCGTCAAGTTCCTTCCCGCGCGGGGCCGTCCGGAGTGTCATCCTCCGGGGTGTGACGGAACCTGCGCATGACGAGGCGCACGGCGGCGCGCTCGGAGAACGGCTGAACTGGCTGCGGGCGGCGGTGCTCGGCGCGAACGACGGCATCGTGTCCACGGCCGGCCTCGTGGTCGGTGTCGCGGGCGCCACGGACGACCGCGCGGCCCTGTTGACGGCGGGGCTGGCCGGGCTGCTCGCCGGCTCGATGTCGATGGCGGCGGGCGAGTACGTCTCCGTCTCCACCCAGCGCGACTCGGAGAAGGCCGCCCTGGCCGTGGAGAGGCGGGAGTTGCGCGAACAGCCCGAGGCGGAACTGCAGGAACTGACCGAACTCCTCGAAGGACGCGGCCTGTCCCGCGAGGTGGCCCGCGAGGCCGCGGAACAGCTCACCGCGCGGGACGCCCTGAAAGCGCACGCACGCGTGGAGCTCGGCATCGACCCCGACGAACTGACGAACCCCTGGCACGCGGCCTGGGCGAGCTTCCTCGCCTTCACGGCGGGGGCGCTGTTGCCGTTGCTGGCGATCGTCCTGCCTCCGTCCGCGGCCCGGGTCCCGGTCACGGTCGCCTCGGTCCTGGCGGCCCTGGCCCTGACAGGCTGGAGCAGCGCCCGCCTGGGAGCCGCGGCCCCGGGGCGGGCGGTCCTGCGGAACGTGGGGGGCGGAGCGCTGGCGATGGGGGTCACGTATGCGGTGGGGTCGTTGCTGGGGGCGGCGGGCGTTTAGTGGGCTTCTGATGGGCTCCCGTTGGTGGAGATCGCCAACAAGTAAGCGCGTACCGGCGGTAATACTTGTGAGTAACAACGTCTAGCCGTGGCCGACCAGCGGTTCTACGGTGCCAGCATGCCGAACCTGCCCGATGTCGTGCTGTGGTCGATACCCGCCTTCGTCCTCCTCACCGTGGTCGAGATGATCAGCGTCCGTCTCCATCCCGACGAGGAGGCGGCGGGGTACGAGACGAAGGACGCCGCGACCAGCCTCGGTATGGGGCTCGGCAGTCTGTTCTGGGACTTCCTGTGGAAGATCCCGATCGTCGCGATCTATATGGCGATCTATGAGCTGACACCCCTGCGGGTGCCGGTCCTGCTGTGGACGGTCCCCCTGATGCTGCTCGCGCAGGACTTCTTCTACTACTGGTCCCACCGCGGCCACCATGTCGTCCGCATCCTGTGGGCCTGCCACGTCGTGCACCACTCCAGCCGGAAGTTCAACCTCACCACCGCGCTGCGCCAGCCCTGGACCTCCCTGACCGTCTGGCCGTTCTACGTGCCCCTCGTCGCCTGCGGTGTGCACCCGGCCGCGCTCGCCTTCTGCTCCTCGGCGAACCTCGTCTACCAGTTCTGGATCCACACCGAGCGCATCGACAAGATGCCCCGGTGGTTCGAGTTCGTGTTCAACACGCCCTCCCACCACCGCGTCCACCACGCCTCCCAGGGCGGCTACCTCGACCGCAACTTCGGCGGCATCCTCATCGTCTGGGACCGGCTGTTCGGTTCCTTCGTCGCCGAGACCGAGCGTCCCGTCTTCGGGCTGACCAAGAACATCGACACGTACAACCCGGTGAAGGTCGCCACCCACGAGTACGTGTCCATCGCCAAGGACCTGAAGTCGGCGCGGAGTTGGCGCGACCGGGCCGGGCACCTCTTCCGCGGGCCCGGCTGGCAGCCCGCCCCGGAACCGGTACGGGAGAGCGTGTCGGCGTGAAGCGCGTTCTCCTGACGGCCTTCGGTCTGGCCGCCCTCGTCGACCTCGGTTCCCTCGCCGCCGGCTACGACCCCGGGCACATCGTCGCCAAACCGCTGCTGATGCCGTTGCTCGCCGGGTACGCCGCCCTGTCCGGGGCGCCCCGGCTCCTGGTCGCCGCCCTGCTGTTCGGCTGGGGCGGCGACGTCCTGCTGCTGTCCGACGCCGAGCCCGCCTTCCTCGCCGGAATGGGCTCCTTCGCGGCCGGACACGTCTGCTACCTGCTGCTGTTCAAGGCGCGCGGGGGCCACCAGCCGATCCTGCTCGCCGGGTACAGCGTCGCCCTCACCACCACGGTCGCCGCGCTCTGGCCCGACCTCCCGGCCGATCTACGGGTCCCGGTCGCCGGGTACAGCCTGCTGCTCACGGCCATGGCGTACCGCGCGGGCAGCCGGTTCGGCCTGCTCGCCGGGTTCGGCGGCGCGCTCTTCATGCTCTCCGACACCCTCATCGCGACCGGCGTCGCCGAGTGGCCCCAGCCGCCCCGGCCCGACCTGTGGATCATGCTCACCTATATAGCGGCGCAGATCCTCCTGGTCGTCGGCACACTCAGAGCCCTCGAAGCGCGTCCGTATCCGGCGGCGACGTACAGTGAGGTGCGCTCGACCACCCCCTGAGAGCCTGTGTCACACCCCCCTGCCGGGCGCGCGGGGGCACCCCCATCGCCGCCGCGCGCTGATCCGGCCGGGAAGGCGACACAGGCTCCGAGCGGCCACGGTCGCCGTCGTCGGTGACGGAGCCGTCGGCCTGTGCGCCGTGCTGGCCGCCAAGCGCCTCGGCGCCGAGCGGATCGTCGCGCTCGGCCGCCACCAGGTCCGCACCGACATCGCGCGCCGCTTCGGCGCCACCGACGTCGTCGCCGAGCGCGGCGAAGCCGCTGTCGAGGCCGTCCGCGAACTCACCCGAGGCCAGGGCGCGCACGTTCCGTCGTCGAGGCGGTCGGCACCGAGCAGTCCATGCGTACGGCCGTGAACATCACCCGCGACGGCGGCGGCATCGGCTTCGTCGGTGTGCCGCACGGCAGCGGCACCGGGCTCGACCTCGGCGTCATGTTCGACCGGAACATCGCCCTGCGCGGCGGTGCCCTCAGCAACCGCTCCCGATGATGCGGATAGTTCGCATGCGTCCGCACCCACCCGTCCCCGGTCCGCCAGAACCGCGACAGCGGAGCGAAGCTCACCGGAGCGCGCCCATCGACCAGCAGATGCCGCTCACTCACGAAGGCAGTGCCAACGGCCCCGTCGTCCACCCGGACCTCCGGCACATCGGAAAGCCCGCCCCGTACGGCGCCCAGCTCAGCGGCGGCCAACGCACACGCGCCCACACACGCGCGTGCCAACTCCCGTACGGGAAGGAGCCCCTGAAGAGCACCGTCCCGGACGAAGGCGGAAACCCGCGCCGTCAGGCCGGGATCACCGCCCAGCGCGGACCAGGCGTACTCGATGTCGGTCATGACTGCACTATGCGGTATTGACCGAATCAACATGAGAAGCGGCCGACCACCACAGTCGCACCTCCTTGCGCACGGCCGTGGGCCGCAGCTCCCACCTCTGGGCGAGGGCGACCTCGGCGACGTCCACGAAGGAGAGAACGACAGCAGCCGCAAGCCAGAACACGCAGAACACCGGCAGGAACAGCACGCTCCCGACGAAGCGCAACGCCAACTGCCATCGAGACCGGACCGGTTCGGGCACCCAGGTCGAAGGATCCTCGTACACATCCATGCCGGAGATCTTGCCGTACCCATGCGAAAGGGCCGGACGGTGGATCCATCCGGCCCTCAACGCGCGCGTACCCGCTACTTCGTCACCGCGTCCAGCGCGTCAGCCGTACCCCAGCCGTAGAACCCGTTGAGGTTCTTCGAGCCCTCGCACACCGCGTCGATCTTGCCGTCCGCGTCGATGTCGTACGGGTCCGTGCACGCCGTGGCGTCGGCCCGGCCTCGGCGATGGTCCGCTCCACGCGGGGTGAAGGGCCGTGCCCGGGCTGGACGTTGACGACATAGCTGAGCGAGGTCGCGTCCGCCTCGGCCGCCGCCGACACGTTCGGCAGGGCGAGTGCCGTCGCCATGGCCATCCCGGCGGGGACGGCCAGCACACGGCGAGAGCGCGGGAAGTGCGCTGTCATGGTGTCAGTCTCTCCCGTCCGCCGGTTACTTGACCGCGCGCAGCGCGTTGACGATACCGAAGCCGTAGAAGCCGTTCACGCGCGTGCCGCCCTCGCACACCGCGTCCTGCGTGCCGTCACCGTTCTGGTCGTACGACTCGGGGCAACCCGGGTTGTCCGCCTGCGCCTTGAGCATCGCCTGGAGCTGCGCCGGGGTCGCCCACGGGTGCTTGGACTTCAGCAGCGCGGCCACACCGGCAGCGTGCGGCGAGGCCATCGAGGTGCCCTGCAGGAAGGCGTACTGCCCGTTCGGCATGGTCGACAGGATGCGGCCGTTCTTCGAGGGCGTGTCGGGTATCTGGTACAGCCGGTCGCCGCCCGGCGCCGCCACGTCCACAACGCCCTTGCCGTACGAGGAGTAGTACGACTTGAGGTTCTGCACGCCCGTCGCGCTGACCGTGACGATCCCCGGCAGCTGGGTGGGCACGTCGAAGCACTCGCTCGGGTCGATCGTGCGCTCCACCGGCGTGGAGTCGTCGGGGCTGGTGGTGTCGACGATGGCGTCCGAGTCCAGGTCGTGGTTGGAGTTGCCCGCCGAGGCCAGGTGGAGCGTGCCCTTCCGCTGCGCGTACAGCTGCGCCCGGTTGACCGCGTCGACGATCGCCCGCTGGTCCGGGTCGTTCATGCAGTTGTACAGCCACGGGTCCACGTAGTAGCTGTTGTTCGTGATCTCGACGCCCTTGTCGGCGGCGAACACGAAGGCGCACACGACGCTCTCCGGGTAGAAGAGGCCGTTGTCCGGGTCGCTCACCTTGATGCTGGACACCTTGACGCCCGGGGCCACCCCCGCGACGCCGATGCCATTGCGGGCCGCGGCGATCTCGCCCGCGACATGCGTGCCGTGGTAATCGTCCGCGGTGTACGGCCGCCAGGCGCCCTCGCTGGTGTCCGCGACCCCGCCGACGCAGTTCGCGGACTGGGACTTGGAGAAGTTCGGCGCGAGGTCCGGGTGGGTGTCGTCGACGCCGGTGTCGATCACGGCGACCGTCACCTTGCTGCTACCCGGGTTGATCTTCGCGGCCTTGTCGGCGCCGATCGCGCGCAGGTCCCACTGGTCGGCCTCAAGGGGCTCGCTGTCAGGGGCTGCGGCGCTCGCGGCCTTCGCGGCCTGGGCGTCCGTCAGGAACTGCGCGGCGCCCTGGTCCGTGGTGCCCGCGGCGGTCAGCGGCGCTGTACGCGTCGCACCCGCCGACTGGACCCCGCGCACCTGGCGCATGAGCTTGCCGAAGTCCGGGTTGGCCGAGTGGGCGACGATCACCCCGATCTTGTCGTACGACGTCACGATGGTTCCCCCGGCCGTGACGACGGCCTTCTTCACCGACTCGATGGTCCGGCGGTCCGTCGAGGTGTTCACGACGTACGCCAGGTTCGGCGCGTCCGCGGCCTGCGCGGTGGTCTCCGCGAGCGGGGCGGCCGTCGCGCCCGTCGGCAGGAAGCCGAGCGAAGCGGTCAGCGACAGCACAACGGGGACGGCCAGGGCGAGCCGGCGTCTGGAAGGCAGATGAGCCATGGGATCTCCACATCATCCGGAAACGAAACCGGCCCGAGACACAGGTGGTGCTCGGGCAGGTACATGACGGGCGTGCAGGGCGAAGCTATCTCCCCGTCTCGCTGGCCAGCAATGACTTACCGCGGGTGAGTTCGGAAAGAAGTCCCCGGGGTTGAACCGGTCCTCGCGTGGCGCCGTGACGTTGGACAGGGGGCGCGAGCACGATCGAGCCCCCTGCAACCGCGAGGAACAGAGCCGTCACATGTCCGTACCGAACCCGTCCCCGTCAACCGTCGCACCAGCGCCCGCAACGCGAGGAGACTCCGTGGCCACCGACGCACCGCCCCCCTCGAAACAGCAACACCGACTCCCCACCACCGAGGAGTTCACCGAGGTGCACGAGAGCGCGGAGTTCGGTGAACTGCGCCGCTCCTACCGCTCCTTCGCCTTTCCGCTGACCCTCGGCTTCATCGTCTGGTACCTGCTGTACGTCCTGCTGTCGATCTACGCCGGCGACTTCATGGGCACCCAGCTGTTCGGCAACATCAACATGGCCCTCGTCCTCGGCCTCGCCCAGTTCGTCACCACGTTCCTCATCGCCTGGTGGTACGCGCGGCACGCCGCCGCCAAGCTCGACCCCAAGGCTGATGCGATCAAGTCCCGGATGGAGGGCGGCGCATGAACACCGCGCAGATGTTCCTTGCGGCCGACCCGGCGAGCGAGCACCGCACGCTGATCATCAGCCTGTTCGCGGTCTTCGTCGTCGCGACCCTCGTCATCACCGTGTGGGCGGGCCGTCAGACCAAGGACGCCAACGACTTCTACGCGGGCGGCCGCCAGTTCACCGGCTTCCAGAACGGCCTCGCCGTCTCCGGTGACTACATGTCCGCCGCGTCCTTCCTCGGTATCGCGGGCGCCATCGCCCTGTTCGGTTACGACGGTTTCCTGTACTCCATCGGCTTCCTGGTCGCCTGGCTCATCGCCCTCCTGCTGGTCGCCGAGCCGCTGCGCAACTCCGGCCGCTACACGATGGGCGACGTCCTCGCCTACCGGATGCGCCAGCGTCCGGTCCGCACGGCGGCCGGTACCTCCACGATCGTCGTGTCGATCTTCTACCTGCTGGCGCAGATGGCCGGCGCGGGCGTCCTGGTCTCCTTGCTGATGGGCATCACCAGCGACGCCGGCAAGATCCTCATCGTCGCCCTGGTCGGCGTCCTGATGATCATGTACGTCACCATCGGCGGGATGAAGGGCACCACCTGGGTCCAGATGGTCAAGGCCGTGCTGCTGATGACCGGCGCCCTGCTGCTGACCTTCCTGGTCCTGCTGAAGTTCGACTTCAACGTCTCCGACCTGCTCGGCGCCGCCGCCGACCAGAGCGGCAAGGGCACCGCCTTCCTGGAGCCCGGCCTGAAGTACGGCGCGACCGGCACCAGCAAGCTGGACTTCATCTCGCTCGGCATCGCGCTGATCCTGGGCACCGCCGGTCTGCCGCACATCCTGATCCGCTTCTACACCGTCCCCACCGCGAAGGCCGCCCGTAAGTCCGTGATCTGGGCGATCGGCCTGATCGGCTCCTTCTACCTGATGACCCTCGCGCTCGGCTTCGGCGCCGCCGCGCTGATCACCCCGGAGGAGATCACCGCCTCCAACAAGGCCGGCAACACGGCGGCCCCGCTGCTCGCGCTGTATCTGGGCGGCGTCGACTCCAACTGGGGCGCCATCCTGCTCGCCACCATCTCCGCGGTCGCCTTCGCGACGATCCTCGCGGTGGTCGCGGGCCTCACCCTCGCGTCCTCGTCGTCCTTCGCGCACGACATCTACGCCAACGTCATCAGGAAGGGCGAGGCCACCGAGAAGGAGGAGGTCAGCGCGGCCCGCTGGGCGACCGTCGGCATCGGCATCGTCTCCATCGCGCTCGGCGCCCTGGCCCGGGACCTGAACGTGGCCGGCCTGGTCGCGCTCGCCTTCGCGGTCGCCGCCTCCGCGAACCTCCCGACGATCCTCTACAGCCTCTTCTGGAAGCGGTTCACCACCCAGGGAGCGCTGTGGTCGATCTACGGCGGCCTGACCGCCGCCGTCGGCCTGGTGCTGTTCTCGCCGGTCGTCTCCGGCAAGCCCACCTCGATGTTCCCGGACGCCGACTTCGACTGGTTCCCGCTGGAGAACCCCGGCATCATCTCGATCCCGGTCGGCTTCCTGCTGGGCATCATCGGCACCTACCTGTCCAAGGAGGAGCCGGACAAGGGCAAGTACGCCGAGCTGGAGGTCCGGTCCCTGACCGGCACCGGAGCCCACTGAGTTCGCCCCCTGAGCGGCCGCGTCGTAGATCCCTACGACGCGGCCGCGTCTTACCTCGTGGGATCGGGCTCTGTCGTTGTCAGTGGAGTCACGTAGGCTCGCGAGTGACGGAAAATGACCGCACCAGCATTGAGCCGCGACGAGGGAGGGGGCCCACGTGCTCATCGACACCTACGGCCGGGTGGCCACCGACCTGAGAGTCTCGCTGACCGACCGGTGCAATCTGCGCTGCACCTACTGCATGCCCGAGGAGGGCCTGCAGTGGCTGGCCAAGCCCGACCTCCTCAGCGACGACGAGATCGTCCGCCTGATCGACATCGCGGTCACCTCCCTCGGCATCGAGGAGGTCCGCTTCACCGGTGGCGAGCCCCTGCTGCGCCCCGGCCTGGTCGGCATCGTCGAGCGCGTCGCGGCCCTGGAACCCCGCCCCCAGATGTCCCTGACCACCAACGGCATCGGCCTCAAGCGCACCGCGAAGGCCCTGAAGGCCGCCGGTCTGGACCGGGTCAATGTCTCCCTCGACACCCTGCGCCCGGACGTCTTCAAGACCCTCACCCGTCGCGACCGCCACAAGGACGTCATTGAGGGCCTGGAGGCCGCCCGCGACGCGGAGCTGACCCCGGTCAAGGTCAACTCGGTGCTGATGCCGGGCCTGAACGAGGACGAGGCCCCCGACCTGCTGGCCTGGGCCGTCGAGCACGACTACGAACTGCGCTTCATCGAGCAGATGCCCCTGGACGCCCAGCACGGCTGGAAGCGCGACGGCATGATCACCGCAGGCGACATCCTGGCCTCCCTGCGCACCCGTTTCGAGCTCACCGAGGAGGGCTCGCAGGAGCGGGGCTCGGCCCCGGCGGAGCGCTGGATCGTCAACGGCGGACCGCACCGCGTCGGCGTCATCGCCTCCGTCACCCGACCGTTCTGCTCGGCCTGCGACCGCACCCGCCTCACCGCCGACGGCCAGGTCCGCACGTGTCTGTTCGCCCGCGAGGAGACCGACCTGCGCGCGGCCCTGCGCTCCGGCGCCCCCGACGAGGAGATAGCCCGCATCTGGCGGTTGGCGATGTGGGGCAAGAAGGCGGGAGCGGGCCTGGACGACCCGAGCTTCGTCCAGCCGGACCGCCCGATGTCCGCGATCGGTGGCTGAAACCTTACGGCGCGGTCGGCTCTTCCCACTCCGAGAACTTCACGACGTCCTTCAGAAAGCCCCGCACCCCCAGGAACTGGGACAGATGCTCCCGGTGCTCCTCACAAGCCAGCCAGGTCTTCCGCCGCTCCGGCGTATGGATCTTGGGGTTGTTCCAGGCCAGCACCCACACGGCGGCGACACGGCAGCCCTTGGCGGAACAGATCGGCGTCTCGTCACTCACGGATTCGTCTCACAGGGTCCACAAAAAGGCGACGCCGAGCAGCCACGGGGGGAGCTGCCCGGCGTCGGTCCGTCGCTCCGACGGGGGATGCGGAGCGCCTACGAAGTATGTCATGGGCCACCCGCCGCCCGGCACCGGAACAACACTATTGATCTGAGCTTTTCTTGAGCTTGGTGCGGAGGTGGCTTCCGTTTGGTAGCACCCCGCCAAGGTCATTTCCGGTCATGTGTTTCGCCCGCAGCACCGGGCGTCGGGTCGGGCACCACGTCTTCCGGTGCGGGTTCCGCGAAGGGCATATCAGCCCTCGGTCCGGCGATCATCGGACGGGCCGGCGGCGCCACAAAAGTGGAAGGAAGCGACGGCGCGTTCTCCCGCCCGGCGTTGGCGATCACCACCGCGATATAGGGCAGGACCAGACCGAGCACCAACGCCACGACGGCCACGTGCCGTTCGACGTTCCACAGGGTCGCGGCGAGGATCACCGACAGCGTACGGACCGACATCGAGATGACGTACCGGCGCTGCCGCCCTCGTACATCCTCCTGGAGGCCCGTCCTGGCTCCGGTGATCCGGAATACCTGGGCGTTGCCCGCGTCGTGCTGCTTCCGCATCACATTCCACCATCCGCCTGCATCGGACTCTCCCCTGCCCGCACCCGGACCGCCCCCGGCCGGGGTCCCGGGCCCGAACACCCTCCACGTTACGCCTGGCCTGCGTCGCCTACGAGACCGGGGGGCCTCCGGTGGGGGTGACGGTCCTCAGCCGTCCCGCGTACGGCCCCACCCGACATGCGACGTATGTGGTACGGCCCGACACTGGGCGTAATGCTCACGTCGAGCCGTACAAGGAGGCAGCCATGGGCTGGTTGTGGGCGATCATCGTGGGGTTTGTGCTGGGTCTGATCGCCAAGGCGATCCTGCCCGGAAAGCAGCACAGTCCCCTCTGGCTGACCACCATCTTCGGCATGCTCGGCGCCATCGTCGGCAACTCCATCGCCCGCGCGGCCGGCGTCGACGAGACCTCCGGCATCGACTGGAGCAGGCACGCCTTCCAGCTCGTCGCGGCGATCATCATCGTGGGCGTGGGGGACATGGCCTACATGGCGACGCTGGGCAAGAGGAAACAACGGACCTGAGCGCCGGTACGACGAAGGGGCGGCCCTCCGGCGGAGAGCCGCCCCTTCGGTGTGCCTACGCTCCGGTGACCTCGACCGCGGCGAGGTTCTTCCTGCCCCGGCGCAGCACCAGCCACCGCCCGTGCAGCAGATCACCGGCCGCCGGTACGGCGTCCTCGGCGGTGACCTTCGCGTTGTTCACGTAGGCCCCGCCCTCCTTGATCGTCCGCCGCGCGGCCGACTTGCTCGCCACCAACTCGACCTCGGCGAAGAGATCGACCACCGGAGCCAGCTCCGCGACCTTGATGTGCGGCACCTCGGACAGGGCCGCCGCCAGCGTCCGGTCGTCCAGGTCCGCCAGCTCGCCCTGCCCGAAGAGGGCACGGCTCGCGGCGATCACCGCGGCCGTCTGGTCGGCGCCGTGCACCAGCGTCGTCAGCTCCTCGGCCAGCGCCCGCTGCGCGGCACGCGCCTGCGGCCGCTCCTGGGTCTGCTTCTCCAGCTCCTCCAGCTCCTCGCGGGGCCGGAAGGACAGGATGCGCATGTACGTCGAGATGTCCCGGTCATCCACATTCAGCCAGAACTGGTAGAAGGCGTACGGCGTCGTCATCTCGGGGTCGAGCCAGACGGCGCCGCCCTCGGTCTTGCCGAACTTGGTGCCGTCCGCCTTGACCATCAGCGGCGTCGCCAGGCAGTGCACGTCGGCCTCGGGCTCCAGCTTGTGGATCAGGTCAAGACCCGCCGTGAGATTGCCCCACTGGTCGCTGCCGCCCTGCTGGAGGGTGCAGCCGTACCGGCGGTACAGCTCAAGGAAGTCCATGCCCTGGAGCAGCTGGTAGCTGAACTCCGTGTAGCTGATGCCCTCCTGGGACTCCAGGCGCCGGGCAACCGAGTCCTTGGTCAGCATCTTGTTGACCCGGAAGTGCTTGCCGATGTCCCGCAGGAACTCGATGGCCGACATCCCGGCCGTCCAGTCCAGGTTGTTGACCATCACCGCGGCGTTCTCGCCCTCGAACGACAGGAACGGCTCGATCTGCGCGCGCAGCCGGGTCACCCAGTTCGCGACCGTCTCCGGGTCGTTCAGGGTGCGCTCGGCCGTCGGACGCGGGTCGCCGATCTGGCCGGTGGCCCCGCCGACCAGGGCCAGCGGACGCAGGCCCGCCTGCTGGAGCCGGCGCATGGTGAGGACCTGCACCAGATGACCGACGTGCAGACTGGCCGCAGTGGGGTCAAAACCGCAATAGAACGTGACGGGACCGTCCGCGAGCGCCTTGCGCAAAGCGTCCTCGTCAGTGGACAGGGCCCACAGGCCGCGCCACTTCAGCTCGTCGACGATGTCCGTCACGGTTCTCGTATCTCCTTAGGAGTGCTCCGGGTCAGGTACGAGGTTATACGCCCTGACTGACAGAGCTCATATTGAAGTCCGGCACCCTCAGCGCCGGCATCGCAGCCCTAGTGAACCAGTCGCTCCACTCCCTGGGCAGCGTCTTTTCCGTGCGCCCGGCCTCGGTGGCCCGGCCCAGCAGATTCACCGGCGACTCGTTGAACCGGAAGTTGTTGACCTCGCCGGTCACCTCGCCGTTCTCCACCAGATACACGCCGTCCCGGGTCAGCCCGGTGAGCAGCAGCGTCGCCGGGTCGACCTCGCGGATGTACCACAGGCAGGTCAGCAGCAGGCAGGGCCCGCGATGGTCCGTGTCCGCCACCATCTCGTCCAGGGAGCGTTCGCCGCCGCCGTCCAGGATGAGGTTGTCGATGCCCGGCGCCACCGGCAGTCCGGTCAGACCCGCGCTGTGCCGGCTGGTCAGCAGGTGCCGCAGCTCGCCCTCGCGGATCCACTCGGTGGCCGTGAGCGGCAGACCGTTGTCGAACACCGACGAGTCGCCCCCGGAGGAGTGCGCCAGCACGAAGGGCGCGGCCTCCAGGCCCGGCTCGTTCGGGTCGCTGCGCAGGGTCAGCGGGAGCTCGGTCAGCCTGTCGCCGACGCGGGTGCCGCCGCCGGGCCTGGAGAACACCGTGCGGCCCTCGGCCGCGTCCCGTCCCGATGCCGACCACATCTGGTAGATCAGCAGATCCGCCACGGCGGTCGGCGGCAGCAGCGTCTCGTACCGTCCGGCGGGCAGCGCGACCTTGCGCTCGGCCCAGCCGAGGCGTACGGCGAGTTCGGCGTCGAGCGCCGCCGGGTCGACGTCCTTGAAGTCGCGGGTGGAGTGGCCCGCCCAGGCCGAGCGGGTGCGGTCCGGGGACTTGGCGTTCAGCTCCAGCGTCCCGTTCGGCTGGTCATGGCGCAGGCGCAGGCCCGTCGACGTACCGATGTAGGACGAGACCAGCTCGTGGTTGGCGAAGCCGTACAGCTCGCGTCCGCCGGCACGCGCGCGTGCGAAGGCCTCGCCGAGCGCCGGGGCGAAGTCGGCGAAGACCGCGGAGGAGGTCTCGGCGGGCGCGTCGGTGAAGTCCGGTGACGCCGGTACACCGGTGACGAGCGGCTGTGCGTCCTCGGCGGGCCCGGCACCGCGCGCGGCGGCCTCGGCGGCCCGCACCAGGGGCTCCAGCTCGTCGGCGGTCACCGCGGAGCGGGACACGACCCCCGAGGCCGTGCCCTCCTTGCCGTCGACGGTGGCGATGACCGTGAGCGTGCGCCCGCGTGTGACGCCGTTGGTGGTCAGCGCGTTGCCCGCCCAGCGCAGATTGGCGGTGGACTGCTCGTCGGCGATGACGACACAGCCGTCCGCGCGGGACAGCTCCAGGGCGCGCTCGACGATCTCGTACGGCTTGTTCATCGCCCGGCCTCCTGCGTGGTGTTGAGACTGTGCTTCTCCGGGGGACGACCCCCGGACCCCCGGCCGATCCTGGAGTTGCCGTTCATCGCCCCGCCTCCTGCGTGGTGTTGAGGATGTTGACGCCCCGGAACAGGGCCGACGGGCAGCCGTGCGACACCGCCGCCACCTGCCCCGGCTGGGCCTTGCCGCAGTTGAAGGCGCCGCCCAGGACATAGGTCCCCGGACCGCCGACGGCCGCCATGGAGCCCCAGAAGTCGGTGGTGGTCGCCTGGTAGGCGACGTCCCGCAGCTGGCCGGTGATCCGGCCGTTCTCGATCCTGAAGAAGCGCTGGCCGGTGAACTGGAAGTTGTAGCGCTGCATGTCGATGGACCAGGACCGGTCCCCGACGACGTAGATCCCGCGGTCGACGCCGCCGATGAGATCCTCCGTCGACATCCCGGCCGGATCCGGCTGGAGCGACACATTGGCCATGCGCTGCACCGGCACATGGCCGGGGGAGTCGGCGAACGCGCAGCCGTTGGACCGCTCGAACCCGGTCAGCTTCGCGATCCGCCGGTCCAGCTGGTAGCCGACCAGGGTGCCGTCCTTGACCAGGTCCCAGGTCTGGCCCTCGACGCCCTCGTCGTCGTAACCGATGGTCGCGAGGCCGTGCTCGGCGGTGCGGTCACCGGTGACGTTCATCAGCTCGGAGCCGTACCTGAGCTTGCCGATCTGGTCGAAGGTGGCGAAGGAGGTGCCCGCGTAGGCGGCCTCGTAGCCGAGCGCCCGGTCCAGCTCGGTGGCGTGCCCGATGGACTCGTGGATGGTCAGCCACAGGTTGGAGGGATCGACGACGAGGTCGTACCCGCCCGCCTCGACACTCGGCGCGCGCATCTTCTCGGCGAGCAGCTCGGGGATCTGCGCGAGCTCGCTGTCCCAGTCCCAGCCGGTGCCCCTCAGGTACTCCCAGCCGCGTCCGACGGGCGGCGCGATGGTGCGCATCGAGTCGAACTCGCCGCTGGACTCGTCGACCGACACCGCGGTCAGCTGCGGGTGCAGCCGGACCCGCTGCTGGGTGGTCACGGTCCCGGCGGTGTCGGCGTAGAACTTGTTCTCGTGCACGGTGAGCAGGGAGGCGTCGACGTGGTTCACCCCGGCCGCCGCCAGCAGCCGCGAGCTCCACTCCGCGAGCAGCCCCGCCTTCTCCTCGTCGGGCACGGTGAACGGGTCGATCTCGTACGACGAGATCCACGTCCTGTCGGTGTGCACGGGCTCGTCGGCGAGCTCCACGCGCTCGTCCGACCCGGCCGCCTTGATCACCTGCGCGGACAGCTTCGCCATCGCCACGGCCTGCGAGGCGACCCGGGCCGCCGCGTCCATGGTCAGATCCACACCGGAGGCGAAACCCCAGGTCCCGCCGTGCACGACGCGCACCGCGTACCCGAGGTCCGTGGCGTCCGAGGAGCCCGCGGGCTTGGCGTCCCTGAGCCGCCAGGAAGCGCTGCGCACCCGCTCGAACCGGAAGTCCGCGTGCTCGGCGCCGAGCGCACGCGCGCGTGCCAGCGCGGCGTCCGCCAGGGCGCGTAGGGGTAGTGCCGTGAAGGACTCGTCGATGGTATGAGGCACCTGGGTCTCTTCCTGTCGCCGTTACCGTGGTCGCTCCGATCATGTCGCGAGGGCCGGTCCGGGGACCACACGTTTGCCGCCTGCCGCCGGTTCGGTTCTGTAGGGATCCGACAGTGACTCCCACGCGCCACTGTCGGTGCCCGCTTGTCCTCGCGAGCCCCGGGACCGATAGGTTTTCCGGGAAGCCGCCTGTCATCCAGGTGTTCGGGCGGGTGTGTCAGACCGCTATCGAAAGGGTGATCCGTTGAGCCGCTCGGTTCTCGTCACCGGAGGCAACCGGGGCATCGGCCTCGCCATCGCCCGCGCATTCGCCGACGCCGGCGACAAGGTCGCCATCACATACCGCTCGGGTGAGCCGCCGGCCGGCTTCCTCGCCGTCAAGTGCGACATCACCGACACCGAGCAGGTGGAGCAGGCCTACAAGGAGATCGAGGCCGAGCACGGCCCGGTCGAGGTCCTCGTCGCCAACGCGGGCATGACCAAGGACCAGCTCCTGATGCGCATGTCAGAGGAGGACTTCACCTCGGTCGTCGACACCAACCTCACGGGCACCTTCCGCGTCGTCAAGCGCGCCAACCGCGGCATGCTACGGGCCAAGAAGGGCCGCGTCGTCCTGATCTCCTCCGTGGTCGGGCTCCTCGGCTCCGCGGGGCAGGCGAACTACTCCGCCTCCAAGGCCGCGCTGGTCGGCTTCGCGCGCTCCCTCGCCCGTGAGCTGGGTTCGCGCAACATCACTTTCAACGTCGTCGCGCCCGGCTTCGTCGACACCGACATGACCAAGGTGCTCACCGACGAGCAGCGCGCGAACATCGTGTCGCAGGTCCCGCTCGGCCGGTACGCGCAGCCGGAGGAGATCGCCGCGACGGTGCGGTTCCTCGCCTCGGACGACGCCTCGTACATCACTGGAGCCGTCATTCCCGTTGACGGCGGACTGGGAATGGGTCACTGATCACCATGAGCGGAATTCTCGAGGGCAAGCGCGTCCTGATCACCGGTGTGCTGATGGAGTCCTCCATCGCCTTCCACACCGCCAAGCTGGCCCAGGAGCAGGGCGCCGAGATCATTCTCACCGCCTTCCCGCGGCCCACGCTGACCGAGCGCATCGCCAAGAAGCTGCCCAAGCCCACCAAGGTCATCGAGCTGGACGTCACCAACGACGAGCACCTGGGCCGGCTCGCCGACATCGTCGGCGAGGAGCTCGGCAGCCTCGACGGCGTCGTGCACTCCATCGGCTTCGCGCCGCAGGACGCCCTCGGCGGCAACTTCCTCAACACCCCGTTCGAGTCCGTCGCCACGGCCATGCACGTCTCGGCGTACTCCCTGAAGTCGCTGACCATGGCCTGCCTGCCGCTGATGCAGAACGGCGGCTCGGTCGTCGGCCTCACCTTCGACGCGCAGTACGCCTGGCCGCAGTACGACTGGATGGGCCCGGCCAAGGCCGCCCTGGAGGCCACCAGCCGCTACATGGCGCGTGACCTCGGCAAGCAGAACATCCGCTGCAACCTCGTCTCGGCGGGCCCGATCGGCTCCATGGCCGCCAAGTCCATTCCGGGCTTCGCCGAGCTGGCCTCGGTGTGGGACAGCCGCGCTCCGCTGGAGTGGGACCTCAAGGACCCGGAGCCGGCCGGCAAGGGCGTCGTCGCGCTGCTGAGCGACTGGTTCCCGAAGACCACGGGCGAGATCATCCACGTCGACGGCGGTCTGCACGCCATCGGCGCGTGACGTTTGCCGCTCTGCCTCGGCTGACCCGAGGGCCCCGCACCCGGCCGGACGCTGTTGGTTAATCCGGGGCCCTGCGTGACGTCGGCCTTCGAGACCCGGTTGTGGTCTTGAAGGCCGACGTTGT